>DOQH01000007.1 GCA_003514455.1 Candidatus Magasanikiibacteriota bacterium | reverse complement strand
AAAGACGGAAAAAAAGTTAAAGAATACGAGGCAAGTCATATTTTATTAAAAACCAAAAGTGAGGCTGACTACGCTCCGGTTGATCAGTGGAAATTATCAGGACTGTCCGGACAACAATTAAAAAAATCATCAGTGCAATTTGATCCAAATTCAGGCATGCCAACTGTAGCTTTGGAATTTAATGATGAAGGCAAGNNGGATTTATTCGCCGCCATTACCGAACGCAATGTTAATAAGCAAGTGGCGATTTTTTTGGACGGCGCGTTAATTTCCAGTCCGGTGGTGCGTGAGGCAATTCGGGACGGTAAGGCAGTAATTTCCGGTGATTTTTCTATTGCTGAAGCAAAGCAATTATCTCAACGATTAAACGCCGGTGCCTTGCCTGTGCCTGTTACTTTGATTGGTCAGCAAACAGTCGGGGCAAGTTTGGGCGCTGATTCTTTGAACAAAAGTTTGTTTGCCGGTTTGATTGGTTTTGTCGCCGTGGCTTTGTTTATGATTTTGTTTTATNNCACTTTGACTTTGGCAGGCATTGCCGGATTTATTCTTTCAATCGGCATGGCAGTGGATGCGAATGTTTTGATTTTTGAACGCACCAAAGAAGAATTACGCCGAGGATTATCCATCACGCAGGCATTGAATGAGGGTTTTGCCCGCGCTTGGCTGTCTATTCGCGATTCCAACGCGTCTAGTTTGATTACTTGCGTGATTTTAATGTGGTTTGGCACAAGCATGGTTAAGGGCTTTGCCATTACTTTAGCCATTGGTATTTTGGTAAGTATGTTTTCGGCCATTACAGTCACTCGTATTTTATTGCATTTTGTCGGGCCGTGGATAAAACACACTCAATGGTTTTTGGGAGGAGCTAAAAATGATATTCAAAAATAAATATGACCAATTTCAATCTTGTTAAAAATCAAAAATATTTTCTTTCTTTTTCAGCAGTTCTGATTGTTTGCGGCCTGCTTGCTGTTTTAATTTGGGGGTTAAAACCGGGCTTGGATTTTACCGGTGGGTCACTTTTGGAAGTTGCTTTTTCAGAGTCGCGTCCGGACAATCATGCTGTTGAACAAAAAATCAGTTCATTGGTGGAAAAGCCGGTTTTGATTCCGGCTGGAGAAAAGGATTTGATTATTAAAATGAAAGCGGTTGACGAAGCAAAGCACCAACAAATTTTGTCGGCCTTGAAGGAGTTAGGTGGAGGAGGGGATAAAGTGACTGAGAAAAGATTTGAAATGATAGGCCCCACAGTCAGCGCTGAATTGAAAACAAAATCATTTTTAGCGATCGTGTTTGTTTTACTGGCAATTATTTTCTACATTGCTTTTGCTTTTCGCAAGGTTTCTCGGCCAATCAGTTCTTGGAAATATGGTGTTTGCGCGGTTTTGGCGTTATTTCATGATGTGATAATTCCAACAGGCGTATTTGCGGTTTTGGGGCATTTTTTAGGAGTAGAGGTTGACACATTGTTTGTTACCGCGCTTTTGACTGTACTTGGCTTCTCAGTTCATGATACAATAGTGGTGTATGATCGCATTCGCGAAAATCTTTTGAAATTTCCGCGCGAGACATTTGAAGAAGTTGTCAATCGCAGTGTTAATCAAACAGCAGTGCGTTCAGTCAATACTTCCTTGACCGTGTTGTTGGTACTTCTCGCGACTTTCTTTTTTGGCGGAGAATCAGTCAAGTATTTTGTGCTCACTTTAATTATCGGAGTGGTCTTTGGAACTTACTCATCAATCTTTATTGCGAGCCCATTGCTCGTGATCTGGAATCGAGCGGGGAAAAAATAATTTTGACGCCAGATGATTTCTATGCGAGGAGAATCATTAATGGGTTACACATACGATGAGGTAGAGGGGTACCGCCATGGCGCTTCTCTTTTGATTTGTTTTGCTGTTATTTTAATGTTTTTCGGCGGTTATTTTTCCGCGCAACTGGAATTGAAATGGTTGCAAATTTCCGCATTGCTCGCGGCTTGGCAAACATTTCAGTATTTGGGTTCTACTGAAGTAAAAATGGATTTTTACACGATGATTATCAGAGTTACTGTGTCAATTTTAATCGGCCTTTTATTTTGGCTGATTTTTTTGTTTGGATTTGCCATGGGCTCAAATCATAATTGGTGGGCTTTTTTGCCATTTGTTTTAGTTTATTTTATTTCAGCAAAATATATTCATAAACCATACAAGCGCAAACATTGATTTATGCAGATTAATTTTGATTGGAGCTATATTGATTGGTTTTTAAATTTCATTACTGTCGCACCGCCGACAGATGTTTATATTTATTTGTTTATACACGGCGGCTGGTTGGTTTTATTTTTTATTGTTTTTAAATCGTTCTGGCCGTTTTATCACCTTTCCCGCACTGGCGCGTATCTGGGACAATTGCCATGGATTCTGCTCGCGGTTGACATTCCCAAAGGCAATGAACAAACGCCAAAAGCAGTGGAGCAAATTTTCGCGCATCTGGCAGGCGCGCACAAAACACCTGATTTGGAAGAGCAATTTTTGGCCGGCTTTATGCCGGCTTGGTTTTCATTTGAAATTGTGAGCATTGAGGGATATATTCAATTTATAATTCGCACTGTTAAAAAATATCGTGATTTGGTCGAGGCATCTATTTATGCCCAATATCCTGAAGCGGAAATTACGGAAATTGAGGACTATACCAAGGATTTTCCATCGCATTTTCCTAATAAAGACTATAAACTTTTCGGCACTGAATATGTTCTTACAAATCCGGAGCAAAGTTATCCGATTCGCACTTACAAAGATTTTGAACACACCGCTGCCGAAGATATTTTTAAAGATCCGATTGCAGCTCTTTTGGAAACATTTAGCAGAGTTGGCAAAGGGGAATTTACCGGCTTGCAAATTTTAGTCAAACCCATCAGCAACAAATGGAACAATTGGAAAGAACATGGCGAGGCCGTGGTTAAAAAAATGATTGGAGCAAAGGTTAAAAGTAAGGATTCCATTATTAGTAAGCTCGGCAGTTTGCCAGGGCAGATTTTGGATACCACTGTTGAGGCAGTTGCCGGATACGCTGTTGGAGCGGAAGAGGTGATGAATAAAAAAGATGACCCGCCGTCTTTGATGTTGCATTTGCCGCCCGGGTTTAAGGTAAATATTGAAAAAGTGGAAACCAAAATTAGCAAAATTTGTTTCGCGACCAAAATCCGCTGGATTTATTTGGCTAAAAAAGATGTTTATAATCGCGCTAAAACCAGTTATGGAGTCACCGGCGCGTTCAAACAATATAATGTAGAGGATATGAATGGCCTAAAGCCGGAATTTGCCTCTATTGGCACGCATGTTCATTATTTTATGGTAAATACGCGTAATGATTGGCGCTGCACTCGTTTGGTCAATGCTTACAAAGCTCGCAGTCGTTGGAAAGGCGCGATGGAATATATTATGAATATTGAAGAGCTGGCTTCTTTGTGGCATTTCCCAATGCTCACTGTTAAAGCGCCTATGGTAGCCGGCACCGGAGCCAAGCGCGGTCAGCCACCGGCAGCTCTCCCGATTGAAAGAGAAGGCGGCTTGTTAAGGCCGGTGGAGAAAAAAGTCAAAGGCGCCCCGCCGCAGAATTTGCCAATATAATTTATGGAGGAAGAAACAAAACCACAACTCAAGCCACCATCTGACATTACTTTTTTCGCTGAAACCAGCTTTCGCGGCCAAGGTCGGCGTTTTGGCATTAAAATAGATGATCGCCGCAGGCACATGTATATAATCGGAAAAACAGGTATGGGAAAGACCAATATGATGGAACAGATGGTGCTTTCTGACATTTACAATGGTCATGGAGTTGGGTTGGTGGATCCGCATGGTGATTTTGCCGAGAAAATTTTAAATTATGTTCCTGCAAATCGCCTCAACGATATTATTTATTTTAATCCGGCTGATATTGATTTTCCAATCGGATTTAATGTGTTGGAAACCATTGACCCACGGCACAAGCATTTGGTGGCTTCGGGTCTTATGGGTGTTTTTAAGAAAATTTGGCCGGATGTTTGGAGCCCGCGCATGGAATATATTTTAAATAATTGCTTATTAGCGCTTTTGGATTATCCCAACAGCACTTTGCTTGGCATTAATCGCTTGCTTGTTGATAAGGAATATCGCAAACGGGTAATCGCTCAAATTCAAAATCCGGTTGTCAAAACATTTTGGGTTGATGAATACGCGCGTTATTCCGAAAGATTCGCAACAGAGGCCATCGCTCCGATTCAAAACAAAGTCGGCCAGTTTCTTTCTTCTTCAATTATTCGCAATATCGTGGCGCAGGTAAAATCCACAATCAACATCCGTGATATTATGGATAATAAAAAAATTCTGATAATGAATCTTTCCAAAGGGCGGCTGGGCGAGGATTCATCGCGTTTGCTGGGTGGTATGCTCATCACGAAAATCCAGTTGGCCGCCATGGAGCGAGTGGATATTCCTGAAGACGAGCGCAATGATTTTTATATGTTTGTTGATGAATTTCAAAATTTCGCGACCGAGTCGTTTGCCAATATTTTGTCCGAGGCGCGTAAATATCATTTGGATTTGATTTTGGCGCATCAATATATTGAACAGTTGGATGAAAAAGTCGCCCCGGCGGTTTTTGGCAATGTTGGCACGATAGTGTGCTTTCGCGTGGGTGCCGAAGACGCGGAATTTTTGGCCAAGGAATTCGCGCCGGATTTTACTGAAGAGGATTTGGTAAATTTAGGAAAATATAACGCTTACATGAAACTGATGATTGACGGCGTGGCTTCGACTCCTTTTAGTGCTCAAACATTTTTACCGGCTTTTGAAGTGACTGGAAATTTAGATAAAGTGATTCGCGTTTCGCGCGAACGCTATGCCAAGCCGCGAGAAGCGATTGAAGACAAAATTATGCGCTGGAGCGGATTGGAGGGCGGTGAAGAAGAGAGTGTTAATGGGGGAGTTGTAATTTCTTCGCCGTCCGCGTTTAATGCTACGCCGCGACCGAACATTTCTGTCAGTCCGCGCGTTTCGGCAGCCGGCATGACGGAAAAGAAAAGCCCTCGCGGCGGCAAACGGTATCCGGCAGTGTGTGGCAATTGCAACAAAGACACTGACGCGCCTTTTGAGCCGGATGGTTCGCGGCCGGTGTATTGCCCGGAGTGTTATAAAATAATGATGAATAAAAAACATCAGGAGGAGAAAATGCCGATAGAAAAAAAACAACAACCGGCGCAGGTAATGGAAAAGAAAAAAGATGAATTGCCAAAAGCGGAAAAGATAATTGAAAAAAATGACATATTTCCGGTAAAACCGCCCGCGGTCGAGCGAGTAATCAAGCCGGGTCAAAATATTGTTTTTGATAATTGAGGAAACTGTGGATAACTATTGGATTTTTTAGGAAAAAGATATTTTTTGTGGTATAATATAAACATCGTTAAAATAAATAGGGAAAATGAGCCCAAATATGGGGGATAAAAATTTTAAGAGCTCAATAATAAAAGTAGGGGTATTTTTGATTTTATTCGCGGTTTTCTTTTTTTCAAGCTACGCGCCAGCGCGGGCCGGATTTTTTGATCAGGCCAATTCTTATCTTTCCGAAGGCGGAAAAACATTGGGAGAAGCAACCGACCAGATTGGAACAAACGCGGTAAAGGTTTTGCAAGATATTGGCAGTGGTTTAGGAGAAACATCAAGTCAGCTTGGCGGAAGCGCACTGGAAGTTTGGCAGAAAGTCGGCGATGGACTCGGAGAAGCTGTCGGAATGGTTGTAAAAAATACATCGCAAGCAAGCGGTGCGTTTTTGGGTGGTATTAAAAATTTTGGACAAACAGTTGGTGATTTGGGAAATCAAGTTTCTAAAGGATATGACGCGACGCTTGGTAAAGTGAAACAGGGGACGGATAAAGCGGCGGAGACGGTAATAAATATTTTGCCAAAGAAAAATAATGCGAAAGTCGTCGTACCTAAACCAACGGCAAAAAAAGATACTCAAAAATTAGAAGTGAAAGAGAATGTGGTGGCGTCAGCGCCAATTGCAGTCCAGTCAGAAAAAAACAAAAAAGCGCCCGCGCCAGCCGCGTCAAAAGAAATAATAATCTACTCCAACAAAGCGAATCAAGAAAGTATTCAACCGTTTGTTGCCGCTATCGCCAAGGCCTCGTCCGTTTCCGGCGGTTCCATTTTTGAAACTATCAAATCAAATGGCAATGTGTCTGTCGGCGATGACGCGGTGATTGACGCCGCGACAGGTATCGCGACATTAAAAGGAATAAAAATTATTGGCACTGTGGATTTCACCGGCGCGGAAGTCAAAGGTTTCAAGCAGACGGTAGTGAATAATTATTCTTCCGGCGGGTCATCTCCGTTGGTTGTTTATAATTCTTCCAGTGGAAATTACGAAACTCGCACCAGTATTTCCGGAAACTACGGCGGCGTTTCAGAACAGTTTTCAGTTGGTAAGGATTTGACAGTCGGCCAAAACGCCACGGTCGCGAGCGTTTTGACAATCGGCACCGCTTCGTCCAATGGTTCTTTGACAGTCAATGGTACAGCCGCTATCACAGGCGCGACAACTTTCAGCGGAGTCGCCACCTTGAACAGCGACTTGACTGTCAATGGCAACACCACCTTGGGTGACGCAGTCGGCGACACCATCACTGTTAACGGCCGTCTTTCCACTTTAAATATCTCTGACGGTTCCACCACATCTTCATTGGCAAAAAATAGTTTTTACATCGCGGCTGATTCCTCCAATGCTTTAGGGAAATTCTATGTTGACTCCTCCGGCAATGTCTCCGCTTCCGGAACTATCACTTCTTCGGGGGGTATTTCAATGAGCGGTCATCTTAATCCTGCCTCTGATAATCTTTATGATGTTGGTTCTTCTTCAACTCAATGGCGTTATGGAAATTTTCAAAGCGGCTTGCTTGTGGCAGATGGTTCTACCACTTCCACATTATTGAATAATTCTTTAACTTTAGGACAGGCGAATAATTATAACCAAGGATATTTTAATGTTGACTCCTCCGGCAATACCTCCGCTTCCGGCTCTTTGCGGACTTTTGGAAATGTTACCTCAACAGGGATAATCTACGCTTCCGGCGGATTAATTTCCAGCGCTTCATCCACTTTTTCCAATTCATTAAATACTGATTCTTTAAATGTTGTTAATAATATTCGCGCCTCCTCCACTCTCTTGGTCGGCACAGCCGCTGGCACGGATAATTTGTTTGTTAATGGCAATAATACTTATGTCGCGACTTCCACTGCCGCAGGCACCTCGTATTCTTTAGCAGTCGGCAACGGAACAACCGGAGCAATAATAGCCGGAGGACACATTAGTCCGAGCCATACCGGTTTGTTTGATTTTGGAACTCAATCTCTATTCTGGCGCAATGGATATTTTGGCACCGGTCTGAATGTTTCCGCGGGCAATGTTACTTCTACTCTTACACAAAACTCGTTGACTGTCGGACAGGCGAGTAATTACAATCAAGGGTATTTTTATGTGGATGGCGCTAATGGTAATGTGAACACGTCTGGTTCACTTCAATCAGCCGGCGGTTTATTAACTCTGACCGGCGGGACAGCAATCACAGCCGGTTCCTACCAAATGGGCAGAGACGCGGATGCGACCAACCAGATGCATTTCAATGTACCTACAGGCGCCGCTTATGAATGGTCTGTTAATGATACGGCTGTTGGCACGCTCGGCACAACCGGCATATTCACAGGCGCATCTTTTAATATTACTGGTTCTGCTACTTATGGAGCGAATGCATTGGTTGACACAATAAGAGAATATGGCAGTTCCAATGGTTTGCGATTAAGAGGAAATATGGCAGACGGTGCCACATCTTATGGAGTCAAGCTCGGAGCTACAACGGCTCTAAATACTACCGGAGCTAAAATAGTTGGATTTTATAATGATAACTTTTCCAGTGTTGGCGAAAGAGCTTATATTGATTTAAATGGCGGCGCGACATTTGCGGTTTCATCAACACTTGGCTATGCTGATGGAAGATTCAAAATTGACAATTCCGGCAATGTCTCCGCCTCCGGTTCTTTGCGGACTTTTGGAAATGTTACATCAACCGGCAATCTTTACGCTTTGACCGGCACGGCCAGCACATCTATCTTGAATGGCAGTTCTCTAACTTTGGGACAAGGCACTGCTTACAATTCCGGAATGTTTAATGTTGATAGTAATGGAAATGTGAGCGCGTCGGGAACGTTAAATATCGTGGGGGCGGTTAATTTTACCGGCGTGGCAGTTACCACCACTATCGCCGGCGGTTTAGTAGTGGACACCAACACATTGGTGGTGGATTATTCACAAGATAGAGTTGGGATAGGAACTATCCCTGTTGGTTCTAATAAACTAAGCGTCGCCGGCAATATTTACCTAACTGCAGGCTCTCAACTTGATTGGCAATCAGGTAATGTCAGAATTTTGGAGAGTGCTAATAATTTAATTTTTAAAACTTGGAATGGTGCTGCCTCGACAGAAGTGGCGCGTATAACCAGTGGTGGCGGATTGGCTTTGGGGGTGGCGACAAATTTTAATCAGGGATATCTATTTGCTGATTCTCTCAACGGCAATGTTTCTGCTTCCGGTTCTTTGCGGACTTTTGGGAATGTTACTTCAACCGGCAATCTTTATGCTTTAAGCGGTACAGCCAGCACTTCCATTCTTAATGGCAGTTCTCTGACTTTGGGGCAAGGCACTGGTAGTTATAATAGCGGCATGTTTAATGTTGATAGCAATGGGAATGTGAGCGCGTCAGGTTCACTTCGGTCAGCTGGTGGTTTATTAACCCTAATTGGCGGAACAGCAATCACAGCTGGTTCCTACCAAATGGGTAGAGATGTTGATGCCACAAATCAACTCCATTTCAATGTGCCAACTGGAGCAAGTTTTGAATTTTCAGCGAATGATTCACCTGTGGCAACACTGGCAAGCACTGGTGCGTTCAAAACTTATACCATATCAGAATTAGGTGGAGATACATCATTAGGTTTGTTAGGAAACGCAAACGATGGCGCGGCTGCAGTAGGATTGAAAATTGGCAATATGTCAAATTTAACTATTGCAGGCGCAAAAATAATTTCATTTTATACTGGTGCGGCAGCATTTACGACTGAAAGAGCTTACATCAGTGCTTCTGGCATGCCTGTCTTTGGTATCAATACGGGTTATAATGAAGGATTGTTTAAAATAGATAATTCTGGCAATGTTTCCGCTTCCGGCACGCTCGCTTTCACCAATACTTCCGGCGGAACAGTGTCTTCCACGGTTGGCAATTTAATTTTATCGGCTAGCAATTCCACCAATGACGCCGCTATTAAATTTTTGAGTGGCATAGGCGGCACGAGTGAAATTATGAGAGTCTCAGCAGGGTTAGGTGCGAGTGGATTAATGTTAGGAGTGATGCCTACCGGCCCGGAGCCAAGAGGTGTTGGTTCATTTTATGTAAATGATATGACCGGCAACATTGCCACCTCCGGTACTATCATACAAGCCCCCCTCGCCACCAACATCGTGGGTAATGCCGTTTGTATCACTTCCAACAACCAACTCACCAATGCCGGATCATCTGCCTGCAACCCTTCGGCTTTAAAATTTAAAACTGATGTACAAGATTTGAGTTTAGACACGGCCACCAACATTATTATGGCTTTGAAACCCATTACTTTCACAGACATCTCCCCTGTCTCGGAAAATGATAAACACTTCGGCTTTATTGCCGACTGGAGCAAAGACATTGATAGACGATTAGTAGACTTAAAAGACGGTGAACCGTGGAGCTTTGAATACATGAACTACACTGCCGTGCTCACCAAAGTAATCCAGGAACAGCAAAAACGCTTAGAAGAGCTGGAACAGCTGACGGTTAGTGAAAATAACGATGGCACACTCTCTGGCAATTTAAGTGTGGACAGTAAAACTCTATCGGGTATTCTCGCGGTCAACACATCGGACAACTTATGGTATATTGACGAAACCGGTTTGTTGGTCGCGAAAGACATCAAAGCTGACAGCGTGCAAGCTAAAAAATTTGTCGTTAAGAAAAAAACTGATGCCAAACAAACCAGCGTCGGCGAAGCGACTATATTAAACAATTCAACTTTAATTTTAGTTGAAAATGAACTAGTAACATCAACTTCCAAGATATTTATTACTTTCCGCTCCAACCCGAACGCTTTCTGGTGGATTTCCAAACAGGATGAAGGAATGTTTGAAGTTGCTTTGAGTAAGCCGGCAGAAGGGGATTTGACATTTGATTATTGGATTATTGGCGTGGAAGACGCGTCTGTGTTAGAGACGGAATCTGTTCCGGCCGCGGCTATTGCTCCGGTTGAGACGGCTATGGAGCCAGTTCAAGCCGTTGAACCCGCGCCAATTACCCCAGTCGTTCCGGAAGAGCCGTCCTCATCCTCAACCGTTGAAGCGCCTGTTGCGCCAATAGAACCAATGTCTGAAGTTATCGCGCCGGTGGTAGAATCAGCTTCGGCAGAGCCGGCGTCTGTTTCCAATGATGCTTCTAATCCTTAAAATTTAATCAACTGACATGGACACATTCACCACCAGATTGCTTAATGGCGCAACTAAATTTTGTTTATTTTTGGCTGTTTTTTTAATTCCCATTTTTTATTTGCCTTTTACCGATGAAAAATTGGAATTAAACAAGTATTTTTTGTTATACTTTTTAGTTTTTGTTTCTTTGCTTTGCTGGTTGGGCGGGTCTATTTTAAAGAAAAATTTTGAAATTCGGCGCACGCCGTTGGATATTCCTTTATTGGCAATTTGGTTTTTATATTTTTTAGCCGCCCTGCTTTCACAAGATAAATTTTTAAGCTTTTTCGGCGATTTCAGCTTTTTAGGTCTGTCTTTTTTCGGTCTCACAATGTTTTTGGTTTTTTATTTTTTAATAGTTCAGAATTTATCCAAAATCAGTCAAATCTTGGGCGCGGTATACTTGTTTTTGTTTGGAGGTACTTTGAGCGCGGCGTATTTTTTGCTTTTTACTTTTAAACTCTTTGTTTGGCCGAGTTTTTTGCCGCAATTTGGCTTGGTCAGCGGTTCCAATACTTTGTTCGGCGTTTATTTAGCCGTGATTTTTGTAATGTCTTTGGCCTTTCTAACAGTTAAAAAAAGAGAATTGGTCCTGGATATTTTTTTCTTACTTTGCGCTTTGACAACTTCGGCAGTTTTAGTTGTTTTGGGTTTTAAATTAGTTTGGATAATAACCGCGGCGGCCATATTCTTAATGCTGATTTTCTTTTTGACCTATGCCGACAAAGTGCGCACAATTTGGACTTCAATCGCTTTTACGATTTTTGTGATTTCTTTGCTGTTTATGTTTTTGGGCGTGCCAAAGTTTTTAACGGCTAACTTGCCTTTGGAAGTTTCTTTATCGTCCAATGTTTCTTGGCAAATTGCCACTGACACTATCACGGCTGGAGCCAAGAATTTTCTTTTCGGCACAGGTCCCGGCACTTTTTTGTTTGATTTTTCTCAATATCGGCCGGTTGATTTTAACAATAATTTCGCCTGGAATATCCGTTTCCGACAGTCATATAACAACGCTTTTGATTGGCTGATGACAGTCGGCGTGTTAGGCGCGTTAGCCATGCTGTTTTTGATTTTAATGGTTTTGGGGTTGATTATCAATACTTGGTTAAAACATTTGTTGGAATCGCGCGGCAAGAAAAAAACAGTTGAGGCTGGAGAAGAAGCTGTTGGTTTTTTTCATCGGTCGCCTTTGATTTTTTGGGGGCTGGTTGGCGCGTGGCTCACGCTTTTGATTTCTTTTTTCTTAATGAATTTTGGCGCGGCGCATTGGCTGGCGTTTTGGTTGTTGTTGGGATTAGTTGTTAGCGCGAGCGCCCATTTGTCTAAAATTGACCTACCGGTTTGGAAATTTTCTTTGAAAACCACGCCACAATACGCTTTGGCCACTTCTTTTGGATTTATTTTGATTTTTACGGCTATTATCGTGGTGGGAATTTATTTCGGTCGGTATTTTGCCGCCGAGGTGATTTTCGCGAAAGCAATCAACATTTCATTGGATCAAAAAATCAGTGATTTGAGTAAAGTGGTTGAATGGAGTCCTCATCGCGTCTTGTTTCAACTGACTTTGGCTGACGCGTTTTTGAATAAAGCCGGTGAAATCGCGAGTAAAACCAATGATGTGAATCAAGTGGCGCCGTTGGTGTCCTCGGCCGTGCAAGCGGCTAAAAATGCCACTGACCAATCCCCGAATAATGTGGCTACTTGGGAATATCTTTCCAATATGTACGCGAGCGCCAGAGCTTTCGCGCCGGAAGCCAATAATTGGACTATGGGCGCTTTGGAAAAAGCCGTGGCTTTGGAACCGACTAATCCTACTTTTTATGTGGCCTTGGGCAATGCCAAATTATTGGAAAAACGCTATACCGAAGCCAAAGAGGACTATGATAAAGCCATTGCTTTAAAACCGAATTTTTTAATGGCTTATGTGCGTTTGGCTTTTTTGGAAGAAATGAAAAATAATATAAGCGGCAGTATTGCTGTTTTGGAAAAAGGTTTGAATTATGGCATTCAGGATCCTGGTTATGTTTTTCAGTTGGGCAGATATTATTTTAACCGCGCGCAAAAAGGCGATTATGCCTTGGCAGAAGCCGCGTTTAAAAAAGCAGTTATTTTACAACCCAACTACTCCGATGCCATATTTTCTCTTGGATTGTTGTATGAGAAAATTGGCAACACCGGCGCGGCTTTGGAAATGTACAGAAAAGTTTTGGATTTGAATCCAGGAAATAAGGACATTAAAAAGAAAATTGATGCATTAAGCGGCGGCGGAGAAGAGAAAAAGTAGTTAAGTTAAAATCTTGCCTTAAATTTATAAAAAGAGTATAATACCCTTGAGAAAAAGGGTTTTTATGATTAAACACGGCAAAAATTACAAAATTTGTTTTTTAGCTTCATACACAGTCATTTTTGCGTTAATGGGACAAATTTTGTTCCCATTCGAGGTTAGCGCTTCTGAAATAATAAAAAATAACCTCCCCGGTTTTATCAATACTCGTTCGGTTCAGGCGGTGCAGTTATCCGAAAGCGGATTCAGTGCGGTAGGCGTTAATGTCGCCCGCACTCAATCTGTAACGGCCTCGAGTTTTGCCGTTCCTGTTTTAGTAAATACCGGCGCCAGAATGCTCAATATCTTGAATTCTGTTAGCAGTGTGGTTCAATTGGCTCCTGGAAATGGACTCAAGCTTTTGTTGACAAATTATAATGATGCGTCAACAGATTTATTGGTTATTTCCAGCTCTACTTTCCCCGGATATATTAGTGGAGATAATCCCGCGGCATTTATAGAAACTACTTACGATGGGGAAACAGCGTGGTTGATGTGGATAGGCAATCACAATTCAGGGAGTTTAAATACTAATGTTTATAGGAGTATAAACAACGGCGCGACTTGGAACAGAGTGCAAAACTTGCCAAATGTGGCTCCGCCGCCCGATTCCCAATCCATTGCCATAAATAATGGAACAGTTGTCTGGGGAGAATATGTTGATGGGCCGTCTTTCAGCCATCCCCGCTTTTATATGTCAGAGGATGGTGGAACTAGCTGGAACAACGACACGCCGATATACCAAGAAAATGATTATCTAAGCCATACGCACCAATTATCTTTTAAACCAAATGACCCGACCAAAATCTATGCCATATTTGGAGATAATTCTTCCTGGGCAGAAAGGATTGATCTCAATTCATCTACGGGACAATGGGAAAAAACAAAAGATAATCACGGGCTCGGATTATTTATTGATTCAATGGTTCCTTTTGCCAATGGGAAAATTTTAACTACCGGATTTGGCGGCGTTGGTTCAGTTGACGAAAGTACCTGGCAGGAAACGCCGAAAGTATTTTTTCCAATGCCGTGGAGATCGGATGTCAAATATCAATATCAGCAGCCTTCCGGGACAGGCACCTCAATCCGACGGTTAGCTCTTGATGAAAGTAACGGTATTTTATATGGGGCAATGAATAGTTATTCAACTCCGCCCAATAGCAATCTTTCGCAAGGTATTTATATAAGCGCGGATTATGGAGACACTTGGACATCTATCTATAGAACGCCTACTAATTGGGGTTTTCGGTGGGCCAGTTTTTTAAATGACCGTGTTTATCTTGAATCAGAAGGCGGAATCTATCGAATGAACAAAATTAAAGCGTCCACAGTCAACTCTCTTCGTTTGGATAATAACATTCCTAATACTATAACTTTAAGACAAAATACAACCTTTATTGATTCTAGCGGCAATTCATCAATCGGAAATTGGGCAAATTACAGCGGGTCTCTCGGACCGGCGACTTTGGAAGTAGCGTCTGGAGGAATTGATGATTCAGGTTATAATTTGCATATGGTAACCGGCGGGCCGTCAGTTGACGGCGCTTCAGGCAGAAATTTAATCAAACTCGGACCGTTATCTTCTGTTTTAACTAGCCCGCCAGCAAACGGATCCCAATCATATTACTTAATGAAATTTTGGGCTCGCTCGCCGAATTATGCCAGTAATTATAATCCTATAAGAGCGTATTTATTTGGTTCAGCCGGCATCTTTACGACTTTGTATGTCCGACCGACAGATACATGGCAGGAATTTATCGTAGCCGGGCAACTTAGCGCGTCTGATCTCAACGCCAGCCTTAATTTTATGGTCAGGGCTGATAAAACGAGCGGGACAAACCAAGTTTTTGATGTCTATTTTGATGATTTTCAGCTGTATTTTTCCAACACCCCTTTAGACCCCAAAACATGGAATATCCTGCCCAATTTACCGAATGTTAATGAAAGCTATTATACCGACTATAACATTAATTCCGACAATTGGTCGTTAGGTTTTGATTGGATCGGGCCCGCTTACGACGAATACGGTGGAGGAACTTTACTAACCGTGAAAGATATTCCCGAAAGTCATTACTTAAAGATTAATTGGAATGCTGCTTCTCAAAAATATGAGTTGACCGACGGAATAACGACGGTTTCTACGATTGTGACATATAAACGTCTTCATTTTGATCTGACCCGATTTTATTTGGTCAGCAATGGAACCGATGCTCTTTTGTATATCATTGATCCGGTTAACGGAACGCAAGTCATCGGTTCTGGGGCGCATTTTTCCCTGTCAAATATCGGGAGGGCGTATTATGGCGTGGCGGCTGACAGCTCAAGCAATTATATGCCAGGCAATTATTTTAATACTAAAGGGTGGAATGTATCTCTAACCAGCGCGGAGATTGCCAATGATCTGCTTAATGCTGGTTCCGGCATATTATACAATGATGCGGCCGCGCCAAGCAACGGGTCAATTACTTATCTCAATGGCTCAAATACAAACAAGGTTGTTGCTTTGTCTGTCAATGATGGTTCTGATTCTGATTCAGGAATCAATACTTCTACTAGAACATTACAACGGCGTTCAGCGGTTTTATCCGAAGGAAATTGCGGAGCTTTTGACAGTTTTGTCACAATCAACCTGACCGGAACTTATCCCAATTTCACCGATGTCACAGTTTCTTTTGACAATTGTTACCAATATCAATATCTGGTTTCTGATATTGTTTCCAATCAAGCGATTTATTCTTCTTCTAATATAGTTAAAGTCAGCACGACTGCTTCAAATGTCTCTGGCTCTAATAGCGGCGGCGCGTCTTTCTACACTATTCCTAATTCGACCACCAATACAACCACGAGTACTGTTGTTTTGCCAGACAAGTCGTCGCCGGATGATAAAGTAGCAACTCCCTCAACTTTGCTAAAGAATCCAGCGGTGGGAAGCGATTTGGAAAAGATGACTTCCTCCTCCGCGTTTATTCTTGTCAAAATAAATAATATTGGATTTTTTAAAAAAAATTTGTGGATTGGGGTCAATGGGTTGGCAGTGAAAGAGTTGCAAATCGCGCTCAAAAATTTAGGATATTTTAAATTTTCCAGTATTACCGGATACTTTGGGCCGATTACAGTACAAGCGGTGCGGAAATTTCAGAGAAAATATAATATTAAACCGGTTAGTGGTATTGTCGGGCCAAAGACCAGAAAAGTTTTGAATGAAATTTTTGTGGTTCAATGATATGGCGAAAAAAGTATTATGCGCCATTTCCGGCGGGGTGGACTCGGCCGTATCCGCGGCTTTGTTGCAACAAGCCGGTTATGATGTAACAGGCGCGTTTATGAAGTGTTATGGCGAGGCGGTACCGGGATTGGCGTCTCCATGTTGGATTGAGGACAGGCGCGAGGCGCTGCGTGTGGCGGCGAAGCTTGACATTAAACTTTTGTCGTTTGATTTTGAAAAAGAATATAGTCGCGATGTAATTGATTATTTATTTAAAGAATATCGCATTGGCCGCACGCCCAATCCCGATGTGATGTGCAATAAATATGTAAAAATTCCGCTTTTACTGAAAGCGGCTGAAAAATTAGGTTTTGATTATATTGCTACAGGGCATTACGCGCGTTTACAACGGACAAAAGTCGGTGTTGAATTATTGCAAGCAAAAGATAAAAATAAAGATCAAACATATTTTTTGCACCAATTGGGGCAAAAAGAATTGTCGCGCTTAATTTTTCCAATTGGCGTACTCTATAAAGATGAGGTTCGCACATTGGCCAAACAATTTGATTTGCCTGTGGCTGATAGGGAAGAAAGCATGGGAATTTGTTTTGTGGGTGAAGTGCCGATGAAAGAATTTTTGAGTAAAAAAATTAAGCCGCGTCGCGGGTCAGTTATTTTGAGCAGTGGGAAAAAAGTCAACGAACATGACGGACTGGCTTTTTACACTATTGGCGAACGGTATGGCGGCCTGGCGCGACAGATTCGTAAAGAAGCGACAAAACAGCTTTTTGTGTTGGATAAGCGCAATAAGACCAATCAATTGGTAATTGGCACGACTGACGATCCTCTATTATTTAAGAAAAAGATACAGGTCGATGGGCTTAATTGGATTGCTGGACAAGCGCCTAAATTTCCTTTAAAATGTGAAGTGCGGTTAAGGCATCGTCAGCTGCTTCAAAAAGCCACAATTAAGAATGAAAAATTGAAAATTATAGTGGAGTTTGAAGAGGCGCAAAGAGCTGTTACTCCAGGCCAATTCGCGGTATTTTACAAGGATGGAGAATGTTTTGGAGGAGGAGTGATAAAATAATTATGCTTTCCTATCACGACTTTCGGCAAAAATTTCTTGATTTTTTTCAAAGCAAAGGACATAAAATAATTTCCTCTGCTTCTTTAATTCCGGAAAACGATCCGACTGTGCTTTTCACCACTGCCGGCATGCATCCGTTGGTGCCATATCTTTTGGGTGAAAAACATCCGGAAGGATCGCGTTTGACTAACGCGCAAAAATGTTTGCGCACCGATGATATTGATGAAGTTGGCGATAGATGGCATTTGACTTTTTTTGAAATGCTTGGTAATTGGTCTCTCGGATATGAAGGCGGTGAAGTAAAAGAAAATGGTCCATATTGGAAAAAACAATCTATTGAATGGAGTTGGGAATTTTTAACGGATAAAAAGTGGTTGGGTTTGGATTTGCAGAAAATTTATGTTTCTGTTTTTGCAGGAGATGAAATTGCGCCGCGCGATAATGAAGCGGCTGAAATTTGGCAAAAAATTTTTGAATACGCGAGCATCGACGCGAAAGTTGGGGAAGGAGAGAGGATCGGTTTGTATGGTCGCGCTAAAAATTGGTGGGGGCCGGCAGGACAAACAGGACCATGCGGGCCAGACACTGAGATATTTTATGATACTGGCAAAGAACACGACTCCAAATTCGGTAATAAGTGCCATCAGAATTGCGATTGCGGCCGCTTTGCCGAGATTTGGAATAATGTTTTTATGCAATATGCCAAGACATTTGACGGCGATTGCATTGAAATGACTTACAAAAATGTGGATACTGGCATGGGATTGGAGCGTGTTTTAGCTATTATCAATGACAAATCCAGCGTTTTTGAAACAGAGAGTTTTTTACCTATTATTCGCAAAATTGAAGAATTAAGCAGTAAAAATTATACTGCTGATTTTGAAACAACCAAGGCCATGCGTATTATTGCCGATCATTTGCGCGCGGCTGTTTTTATTTTAGGAGATGAACGCGGAGTAGTGCCATCCAATATTGAGCAAGGATATATTTTGCGTCGGCTGATTCGTCGCGCCATTCGTTTTGGATATCAGATTGGAGTTAAACAAAATTTTACGCCGGAGATCGCGCGATTGGTAATGCAAATTTTTGGAAAATTTTATCCGGAATTGGAAAAAAATCAACAAAGGATTTTTCAAGAACTGTCCGCGGAAGAAAAAAAGTTTTCTCAAACATTAGCCGCCGGTTTGAAAAAGATTGAAATAATGGTGCGCAAGATTCATCGTTTGGAAAATGTTTTAACGCAATTTAATGACGGAGATTTTGACGATGACGATGATCGCCAATTTATGCAATCAATTCTTAAAGATCCTTGGCTCGCCGCCAATGATTTTCTGCGGCGGATGTTGGAATTAAAAAATAAAGAAGAAATAAAACAATTGGTTGACGAGTTTGTTAATTTTTTTAAAATTTCCGGTAGTTTTGTTTTTGATCTTTACACTCAAGAAGGTTTTCCACCCGAGATGATTAAAGAAGTAATGTTGTCGGTGGAACGGCCAACATTAAAATTTGAAACAATAAAATTGCCTTTAGAGCTTGATTGGGAAGGATTTAATCAGGCTTTTAAAGAGCATCAGAATATTTCTCGCGCCGGCGCTGAACAGAAATTCAAAGGCGGCTTGGCTGATACAAGCGATTTGGTGGCTAAACTCCACACTGCGACCCATCTTTTGCAAGCGGCTTTGCGCCATGTCTTGGGCGCCGGGGTAATGCAAAAAGGCAGCAATATCACTGCTGAACGATTGCGTTTTGATTTCAGTTATCCTGAAAAAATGACCGTTGAACAAATCAAACAAGCAGAGGACTTGGTTAATGGCGTTATTGCTTCTGATTTACCTGTAAAATGCGAAGAGATGACTGTGGAAGAAGCGCAAAAAAGCGGAGCCATGGGTTTATTTACGGCAAAGTATGGTGAAAGGGTAAGGGTCTATACTGTTGGCGATGATAAATATTTCAGCCGCGAGATTTGTGGCGGACCGCACGCTTCGCGTACTGGCGAACTCGGGCATTTTAAAATTATCAAAGAAGAGGCCTCTAGCGCCGGAGTAAGGCGTATTAAAGCGATTTTGGAATAACATGCCACGCAAGTTTTTTAGGGCATGTCGCCGAATGTCATTTTGACTGCAATTTTCATCTTTTGGCCAAAATTGTTTCAAAATTTTTCAGCTTAATTTTCAATTAAACCTCAAAATTTATTCAACAATTTTGTCTCAAAATCTGAAAATATCGTTACAAAAGCACATTCGGCGATATGCCCTATTGATTTTTGTCGTCTATTTGTTCACGGCGATTTTTTTGTATCGCCCGATTCTCAAGTCACTTTTTGTTTCTGATGATTTTGACTGGGTCGCTCGCGCGAAAAATACTACATTAGTTTTGGAAAATCTTTTTTTGCGCAATGCAGAGGGTACGCGCGACAGCGGTGTTTATCGTCCTATTACTGTATTATCATTTTGGCCGAATTATCAAGCTAGCGGCTTGAATTCTTTCGGCTATCATTTGGTAAATGTTTTTTTGCATTTTGGCAGCGCATTTTTATTATTTTGGCTGGTGTGGCAATTAACCGGACGAAATAATTGCTGGCTTGCTTTTTTAGTTGGTTTGTTTTTTTTGATTTTTCCCAACCACCCAGAGGCAGTGTCTTGGATTTCGGGCCGCAATGATGTGCTCGCCGTTTTCTTTTTTCTATTGAGTTTTAATCTTTATGTTTTATTCAGAATTGGCGGTCGTTATTTATGGCTGGGCGTTTCATCTTTGGCTTTCGCTTTGGCTATTTTTTCCAAAGAGATGGCCGCTTCATTGCCTATTATTTTATTGGCTTATGAATTGGTTTGGCAAAAAAGCGCGTTGTGGAAGAAAAAGATTTCGTTTATTTTGCCTCTCGCAACAATTTTAGGGCTTTATATATTGTTAAGACAATTTGCCACTGGTTTATTATTCAGTTCTTATTCCAACATTCAATCATCATTTTCGATTTTTTCCGCCATAAATATTTTTATTCGTAGTTTGATAAGTCATTTTATCAGTCCGGCTCAAATTTGGATAACTAACGGATTAGCCAGCCATTGGTTTTTATTTATTTTATTATTAATGTGTGCGGCTTGGTTGGGATGGCGATTTTGTCAAGAAAAAAAACTCTATCTTTTCAGTATTTTGTTTTTCATTATCGCTTTGGGTCCTGTGTATAATTTACAATTAAGCGGTTTCACTAGTGAAGGAGAAAGATTTGTTTATTTGCCTTCAATCGGTATGGCTATGCTTTTAGCTGTAATAGTGGCCGGTTTGTGGAAAAAGTGGCGTATTCTTGGCATTATTACGGCAATGGTTTTAATTGTTTATTTTTCTTTTAATTTGTGGCAAAGGAATTTGATTTGGCAAAATGCCGGCGCTTTAAGTCAGCAATTGCTGGCTGATTTTGCATCCGAGACCAACCTTAAGCCGGGAGAGGGGGCAGTGATTATGGGATTGCCGGACAATATTGGTGGCGCTTATGTTTTCAGAAATGGCTGGATAACCGCTTTGAAACTTTTTTATCCAACATATCTGGTTGATGTTTTACCAACCAAAGCACTTTTAAATTTGTCAAAAAATAATTATAATAAAAAAGTGATTGATTGGACTGTTTTGCCAAACGGCTATCGCGCTTCGGCTATTTCTTCACAGCATCTTTTCACCGGTTCGGCCAAACTGGATTCACTCGACTATTTGTTAAACATTAAAAATTATGATACAATTGTTAAGGCGGGTAACGAAGCGGAATTCCATTTTACGCCAATCTTTATAGCCCAATTATCCTCCAAAACAATTAATTTTTTAGTGTTCAATGAGGGGAGATTAAAAAAAATCGACCCAATTATTTCTGTGTATAAAGAAAACTCAAACTAACCTTTTTAGCTAAATTAAGCCAAAATATATTAAACTTTAAAAAACAGCCCAAAGTTGTTGACAAAAAAAAGGACTTGGGATATAATAGAGCCACTCTAAATTATGCCACAAAACCCAATTGTTACAGAGCCCTCGACAAAAGATGTATTGGAATTAAGAGGTCGTGTAGAGGAATTGTTGCCTTCAGCGAAATTCAAAATCAAATTGGAAAATGGCCATATACTACTCGGCCATTTGGCGGGAAAAATGCGATTAAACAGAATTAGAATCCTGCCGGGCGATGAAGTAAAAGTAGAGGTAAGTTCATACGATTTGACAAAAGGCAGGATTGTTTACAGATTTTAGCCCCGACTTTAATTTGGGTAAAGATTTTTTTTAACAAACATGAAAGTTCGCGCGTCAGTGAAAAAAATTTGCAAAGATTGCCAAGTATTGCGTCGCAAGGGTCGCGTTGTTGTGATTTGCAAAACGCCGAAACATAAACAAAGACAAGGATAATATGGCTGTAGCTCGCATTGCCGGCATTAATTTGCCACAGAACAAAAGAATCGAAATATCCCTTACCTATTTATATGGTATTGGTTTGAGCGTATCCAAGAAAATTTTAAAAGGTTTAGAAATCAATCCTGATACTCGCACTAAGGATTTGAGCGAAGCGGATGTCAATCGCCTGCGCGATTTGGTTGAAAAGAATTATAAAGTGGAAGGTGATTTGCGTCGCGAAGTTTTGTCCAATATTAAACGGTTAAAAGAAATAGGTTGTTATCGTGGCACTCGTCATTCCCGCGGACTTCCTTCCAGAGGCCAGCGCACCAAAACCAATAGCCGCACAGTGCGCGGTAATACTCGCCGCACTATGGGCAGTGGCCGTAAATCAGCTGCCGAAAAGACCTAAAATAATTAGTTATGTCTGAAGAAAACAAAAAAACAGAAGAAATCAAAGAAATATTCATTGAAGATATTGTTTTGGATACCGGAGCGCCTGAAAAAGAAACTAAAGATGAAAAAGGAGATAAAGACGAAAAGGGAAAGAAATCATCCAAACCCCGCGGTCGCGCAAAAAAGAAAGATGTTAAACAAATTCCAATTGGTTTGGCTTTTGTGCAAGCAACATATAATAATACAATGGTGACTTTGACTGATCCTAACGGCAATGTTTTGGCTTGGTCCAGCGCGGGTAAAATGGGTTTTAAAGGCCCGAAAAAAGCCACGCCTTATGCCGCATCGCTTATTGTTAAAAATGTGGCTGAAAAAGTTTTTCCTTATGGTTTGAAAGAAGTAAGCGTGTTTGTCAAAGGAGTCGGATCAGGCCGAGATGGAGCTGTCCGCGCTTTGCACGCTAATAATATCAATGTTACATCAATTAAAGATGTTACCCCGATTCCTCATAATGGTTGCCGTCCGTGCAAGGTAAGAAGGGTCTAATTTTATGCCTAAGCCAGATAGAGTAACAATTCAATGTGCCCGTTGCCGCAGAGCAGGAGAAAAGCTTTTTCTTAAAGGTGATAGATGTTTTGGCGCCAAGTGCGCTTTGACTCGCCGCAGTTTCGCGCCCGGTCAGCATGGTCCTACTCAAAGAATCCGTTTGACCAGCTATGGCGAACAGTTGAAAGAAAAACAGAAAGCCAAACGGGTTTATGGTTTGCGTGAACGCCAGTTTAGCAATTATGTGGCCAAGGCGTCAAAAAGAAAAGGCAACACTGCCGAAGGATTTTTAAAATTTTTAGAAAAACGATTGGACAATGTGGTATATCGTTTGGGTTTGGCAAAATCACGCGAAAGTGCCCGCCAAATTGTTTCTCATTGCCATATTTTGGTTGACAACAAACGAGTGAACATTCCTTCTTTTCAAGTTGAGCCGGATCAAGTCGTGAGCATTGCGGAAAAAAGCCAGTCAAAAAAGATTTTTGAAAATTTGAAGCAAACACTGATTAAACACGAGGTTCCGGTTTGGCTTTCTTTAAATGTTGAAACATTGACAGGAAAAGTTTTGGCCGAACCGAAAATTGAAGGCATGCAATTTAATTTTGATCCTAAAAAAATCATCGAATTTTATTCTCGTTAATTTTTTTTCCAAATATGGAAAAACTTCTTTTGCCATCATCTTTTAAAGTGGAGGAGACGGGCAAGTCCAATGAGGCCAAAATTATCATTGAGCCGTGTTACCATGGTTATGGCATTACTTTGGGTAATACTCTTCGCCGCGTGTTATTATCATCTTTGCCCGGCGCCGCGGTAACAGCTGTGAAAATCAAAGGTGCTCCGCATGAGTTCGCCGCCTTGGAGCATGTGCAAGAAGATGTGGTTGAAATTTTATTGAATTTAAAACAGTTGCGTATGCGCGTTTTTTCAGCTGAGCCGGTGCGTTTATCTTTGGAAGCTAAAGGCGAGGGTGAAGTGACTGCCGCTCAAATCCAGGTGACATCTGATGTGGAGATTGTTAATCCAAATTTGCATATCGCCACTCTGACTCATAAAAACGCGAAATTTGAAATGGAAATTTTTGTTTCCCAAGGCCGCGGTTATGTGCCTGTGGAAGAAAAAGACCGGAAAAAATTGGAAATCGGCATGATTGCCATTGATTCAATTTTTACTCCGGTAATCAATGTCGGATACAAAGTTGAATTTGTCCGCGTGGGCGAAATCACTGATTTTGAAAAATTAATTTTGGATATTGAAACAGACGGAACTGTATCTCCAGTGAGCGCCATGATTCAAGCCACTGAAATTTTAGTTGACCATTTTAATTTGGTTTTGAGTGAATTTGGCGGCAAACCGGAAGTGGAAAAAGAAATTGAGGCATTGAAAGAAGGAGAAACAATGGAAGAGGCAACTGCTGAGGAAACAGTTGAGGATGTGGAAGAAAAAGACGAAGAAGAAACCAAAAAGCCGACTGCTAAACGCGGCAGAAAAAAGGGCTCAACCAATAAAAAGAAATAATATTTATGCGGCATCAGAAGAGTAAAGTTACATTAGATAGAAAAAAAGGACCACGCGTGGCTATGTTGAAAAATTTGGCCATGAGTGTTATTTTATACGAAAAAGTTAAAACAACTCAGGCCAAAGCCAAGGCAGTCGTGCCTTTGGTTGAAAAAATGATTACCTTGGGCAAGCGTAATGATTTACACGCCAATCGTCAGTTGCGTTCATTTTTTCCAATTGAAAACCCTGTTAAAAAAATTGTAGAGGATTTAAAAGTTCGTTATGCAACTCGTCCGGGCGGTTTTACAAGAACCACCAAGCTTGGGCCGCGAGTGGGGGATAGCGCGAATATGGTTTTAATTGAATTGGTTTAATATATATGGAGAAGATTATCAGAACAACTCATACTATTGATGCCGAAGGTAAAATCTTGGGGCGTTTGGCAACGCAGGTTGTTCGCCTGCTTCAGGGTAAGCAAAAAAGAGATTATTCTCCGGCCACAGACATGGGCGATATGGTGATAATTAAAAATGCTTTAAAAATCAAAGTTTCAGGCAAGAAAGCCGAACAAAAAATTTATCGGCATCACACTTTGCATCCGGGTGGTTTGAAAGAACGGCCATTTAAAAGGGTTTTTGCGGCAAATCCGACTGAAGTCATTCATTTGGCTATAATTAAAATGTTACCTAAAAATCGTTTAAGAGATGTAAGATTGAAACGACTCAAGATCTATGCTTAAAAAAACAGAAAAAACAGTTGTAAAAAAGGCCTTGGGCAGACCGCGTAAAGTCAAGTCGGCAGTTGAAGCAGTTGAAAAAGTGAAAGTTCAGCCGCAAGTTGAAAAGATTGAAGTTGAACAAGTGGATGTTCCGGTTATTGTTGCAAGTCCTGTGAAAAGCAAAAAAGGCGAATACATTTCCACTATTGGCCGCCGCAAAGAAGCCACGGCCAGAGTGAGATTTTTTGACAGTGGCAAGGGTAATATCACAGTCAACGGTCAAGAATTAAAAAAATATTTTTCAATTTTTCAGTTGTTTGATTTGGTACTTGCCCCTTTGAAGCAGATTGGAGCAATGGAAAAATATGATATTTCAATCAAAGTAGCTGGCGGCGGTAAAAATAGCCAGGCATTAGCCGCACGGCATGGTATTTCCAGGGCTTTAGTGGAATTTAACGCGGATTTAAAACCTGCTTTGAAAAAAGTCGGTTATATGACTCGCGACTCGCGTGTTAAAGAAAGAAAGAAATTCGGACACAAAAAAGCTCGTCGTTCTCCACAATGGGCAAAACGCTAATCTCCAAAATTCAAACCCCTCCGCAAGGAGGGGTTTTAAATTGACCCAGAGGTATTTAAATGGTAAAATATAGCCAAGTTTATGTCTTCAAATATCGCTAAAAATACAATTTATCTTACAGCGGCCTCGGTGGCGCAGAAGATTTTTTCTTTCATATATTTTACACTTTTAGCGCGATTTATCGGGGTGGAAAACACAGGTTTATACATCACAGCTCTTTCTTTTTCCAGTTTATTTTCGGTTCTGACTGATCTGGGTTTGAATCCGGTTTTAATTCGCGAAGGAGCTAAAGACAATCAAAACATTGCCAAGGTTTTGGGAAATATTTTGACAGTAAAATTGTTTTTAGTCGTGGCGGCTTATGGTGTTTTAAATTTAGTTGTTTATTTAATGGGCTATGGAGCGGATTTGAAAGAATTAATTTTGATTTCCGGTTTGATTATGGTTTTGGATTCTTTCAGTTTGAGTTTTTATGGTGCTTTGCGTTCTTTGCAAAATCTTTGTTTTGAATCAGTCGGCGTGGC
>DOQH01000041.1 GCA_003514455.1 Candidatus Magasanikiibacteriota bacterium | reverse complement strand
ACACACACACACACACACTTTTGTCAAGCATTATGAATAAAAAATGGCAGATATTGCCTAAAATAAGCCAAAAATTCCGTGAACAATTTCCTGAAATTCCCGAGGTTGTTTTACAATTGCTTCATAATCGCGGCCTGATTGGACAAACCCAAATTGATGAGTTTCTAAACCCTGATTATTCTCAAGATGTGCATAATCCCGGACTTTTTCGTAATATGTCCAAGGCCGTGGAACGAATTTTTCAAGCCATTGAAAAAAATGAATTGATTATAATTCACGGCGACTATGATGCTGACGGAGTTTGCGCCGCGGTAATCCTCTACTCCACTTTAAAAGAACTGGGCGCGAAACATCTGGATGTATTTTTGCCTGATAGAGAATTAGAGGGCTATGGAGTTAATAAAGACACGATTGAATTGCTGATTGCCTCCGGCGCTAAATTGATTATTACCTGCGATTGCGGTATTTCCAACAAAGCCGAGGTGGAATTGGCGCAAAAAAATAACGTGGATGTGATTATCACCGACCACCACACTGTGCCGCCAAAAGTACCACCTGCTTTTGCAATTATCCATCCAAAAATCCCGAACGAAACCTATCCAGACAAAGGACTTTCCGGCGGCGGAGTGGCTTTCAAACTGGCGCAGGCGTTAATAAACGAATATAAGAAAAAAAATGAAAACAACAATTGGGAAGGATTTGAAAAACGTCTTTTAGAATTGGTTGCCATCTCCTCTGTGGCTGATATGGTGCCATTGCTCGGCGAATCGCGCACGCTTACAAAATACGGCTTAATTGTTTTAAACAGAACCAAACGACTGGGCTTGCGCCAACTAATAGAAATAACCGGGCTGAATAAAAATCCCGAAAATATTCTTACCTCCGAGAACATCGGCTTTCAACTTGCCCCGCGCATCAATGCGGCCGGCAGAATGCAGCACGCCAACACCGCCTATCAATTACTCATCGCCTCGGACGCGACTGAGGCGAAAGAACTCGCGCGCGAACTTGACGCCAACAACAAAGAACGGCAAAAAATCACTGAAAAAATGACCAAAGAAGCGCGCGAAATCATTGAACAAGAAAAACAAAAAGACGCGCCAATACTTTTTGCGCTGAAAGATGGCTGGCCATTGGGACTGGTCGGCTTGGTTGCTTCGCGGCTTTGCGATAAATTTTATAGACCTGTACTGGTGATGACTAAAAAAGGCGACACAATTCATGGCTCTGGCAGAAGTATTGATGAAATAAACATTATTGAAAAATTGGAAAAATTAAAAAAATATTTTGAAAAATTCGGCGGGCATCCCCAGGCCTGCGGATTTACTTTATCAGATGCAAAACAATTGGAAAATTTTAAAAAGGACTTAATCGCGCTCATGGCAAAAGACGCTGCCAAAAAGGACTTAACGCCGACTTTAACAATTGACGCGGAAATAAATTTGGAAGAAATCAATTGGGAATTGTATGATTATCTTGGCAAATTTGAGCCGTTTGGCCAAGATAACCCAATGCCGCGCTATTTAGGAAAAAATCTGACAATAGCGCGAGTTGATGCCATGGGCGCGAATTGCCAACATTTAAAATTGTTGATAAAGCATAACAATGGAATGACACATAAAATGATCGGATTTGGTTTTGGCGATGAGGAACGGGTCGGAACTAACTGGTGTGAGGCGTTAAAAATCAACGACAAAATTGACGCGGTGTTTGAAATTTCAGTGAATCAATGGAATGGAAATAGAGAATTGCAGTTAAAAATCGTGGATTTAATAAAGATATGAAATTAATTATATTCACCGACGGCGGAGCGCGAGGCAATCCCGGACCGGCGGCGGCTGGCATTGTTATTAAAAATGACAAAGGAGCAGTGGTGGAGGCCTTTGGCAAATATCTTGGCGAAACAACCAATAATCANNCTTGCTCCACTATTTTTATCAATCTGGAATCTGTCAGTGAAATTCAAAAAAATTTCCTATCATCATATACGACGAGAAAAAAATACTGAAGCGGATAAACTGGTAAATGAAACACTGGATAGACAATAACTACCAAACCACTCCCTTGCGGGAGTGGTTTGACATTACTCTATTGAGTAGCCGGAAGTGTAACTGGTTGAATTCCGAGTTTGGCGATTATTTCCGCCAATCTCTTTTCCGCTTCGGCCAATTTCTGTTTCATTTGCGCAATTACCGTTTCAACTCTGATTTTTTCCTGTTGCAATTTTTGCAACTCCATATTAGGACGAATAACTACTGAATCAGCGGTGATTTCATTTCTTACTTGGCGAATCACTCCACGCACCACCACTTTATCGCCAACTTTTAAATCCGCAAAAGTGGGTAATTTTATACCGACTTTGGCAAATTTGGTGTTAGCGGTAACAAATATCTTATATTCTTTATTATCATTTTTGATATTAAATGTTTGGGTGGTGATATCAATTGATGTTACTTCGCCATTGCGTGCTTGAAATGTGACCTGAATTGATTCATCTTTAACCAAATTAGCATTGACAGAACCATCTTCTTGCAATTTCCCAACCACCATTAATTTATCACCAACAGCCAATTCTGACAAATCGGCCTTGCCCATATACTTGCGCACGATATTCGTATCTGCAGTCACATGAACAGTCACGATTTTCTCCACCACAGGATAATTTACAAACGCTTTTTTGCCCTTGCCGTTCACCCTGCCCTGTATTCTTTTAATTGTCACAGTCAAATCAGACGGTACTGTTGGGCTGCTTTTGGCGGTCAAATCACCGTAAAGAACGACTGCGCCTTTATATACTTCCGGTGCTGATTGAGCAGTTGCCGAAGTCGTTTCTTCAGCTAAAACCGGCAGAACGCCCAATCCCAGCAAAGAAAACATTGTAATTAAAATGAGTAATTTTTTCATATATTTATTGATTAATATTTTTTAAGATTCCTTTTACTTTTTCTTCCGCTCGACCTTTGTTCGGAAGAATATTTATTTGTTTTTCCAATCTATCTTTGCGCAACTCCTGATTTTGCTCTAATTTCTTTTCAATTTTTTGCTCCTGAATTTCCAGTCGCTGAGTACGCTTTTGCATCATTACCTCAATTCTTTTTTCCGCTTCCAACGGCAATACCATTTTCGCTTTTTCCAATTGCTTCTGCCGCGCCTCCACCTGCGAATCTATCCTCTGCTTAATTATACCCTGAACCTTTAAAGAAGTTACAAAATCCAGTGCCTTAAGGCCGGATTCCTCGGCCTCGTTCAATTCATTCAGCGTCTTTTCAAAATTCAATTTTTTATCTTGCAATCGTTCAATTTCCGCTAAACGGCGCTCCATTTGTTTTGCTTGAAAATTCGCCTTGCGTTCGGGCGTACCAGCGACCACTCGCTCTTCAATTTTTTCAATTTCTTTTTTAAGACCATACAACGGATGCGCCTCATTCACCTCCGACGAAGAATAGGCATAAACGCCGGTGCCAACTCCCAAAGCCAAAACCAAAGATAAAGCCACTGTGGCAAAACGCATCATTGGCATCTGCCAAAAAAATACTTTTGGCGACTCCGCCATCTCGTGTTCCAACTTTTGCCACAAAGCCGCCCGAAATTCTTTGGTCGGGCCTATTGTTTTTTTAATTTTCCAAAAACTATACTTGAGAAACATATTTTTTCAATTTTTTCATCGCCCGATAAGCCGCCACTTTGGCCGCTCCATCGGACATCTTTAACATTTCCCCAATTTCTTTATAACTATACCCTGAAAGGTACTTCAAAGTTACAAGTTGTCGCTCGTCTTCGGATAATTTATTCAACGCTTGCCACAATTCTCTTTCTGTGTCTTTTTTAATAAATTGCTCAAAACCATCGGCTAGCAAATCAGTTTTAATTTCCGCTTGACTTTCAATCTCAAAATGATTTTCACCATCAATCGCTTCCAAAGAAATTTCCACGCGCTTACCGGTATCGCGCCAATGATTGGTCAGATGATTGCGCGCGATGGTAAAAATCCAAGCGGATTTTGATTTTTCTTCTTCGTAATCATCAAAATTTTTCAAGGCCTTGATAAAAATTTCGCTGACCAAATCCTCTGCCAATTCTTTATTTCCTCCAACGCGAAAAAAAACAAAACGATAAATTTTGTCAAAATGAGTATTGTAAAATTTTTCGAATTTCTGTTTGGTCATTGTATTGATGGCGAGATTGCTTCGTTGTCCACCAGCTGGCGGACTCCTCGCAATGACATCTACAGTCCAAACTCTTTTAACAATTCCCTTTGCTTGCGGCTCAATCTGGTTGGCGTTGTGACAATCACCTCCACATACAAATCCCCTCTCACTCCGCCGCGTAGATGCGTAATGCCTTTGCCCTTAAGACGAATCATTTGGCCTGATTGCACGCCCTCGGGAATCATGATTTTAATTTTACCATCTAAAGTGTCAATATCCGCTTCGGCGCCCAAAGCGGCTTGAGAAAAACTTACATTCTTTTTTGTATGCAAATCAAATCCATCGCGATTGAAACGCGCGTCCGGACGCACATGAATGCGTAAATACAAATCACCTGGATAGCCACCTTTGGGCACAGCTTCGCCGCGACCGGAAAGATGAATGGCCTCACTATCATCAATGCCAGCTGGAATTTTCACTGTAAATTCGTCGTGTTTTTTAATAATGCCGCGACCTGAACAATGACGGCAAACTTTTTCGGGCTTTTCCCCGGCTCCGTCGCAAGCAGGGCATTCCGCCTCTGTTTGAAATGAACCAAACACTGTGCGCTGAACTTGCGCAATATGCCCGCGGCCTCCGCAGTCCTTGCATTTCACTGTTTTACTCCCGGGTTCCACGCCAGCTCCCGCGCAAACATCGCAAGCCCCATTTTTATACAATCTGACGATCTTATCCACGCCAAAAGCCGCTTCTTTCAAATCAATTTCTACATCCACTTGAATATCCGCGCCTTTTTTACTACGCTGTCCGCCGCGCCCGCGTCGCCCACCGCCTCCTCCAAAAATATCGCCAAAACCGGAAAACATATCTCCCAAATCATTTATATCAAATCCTTGCGCGTTGTTAAATCCGCTAAAACCCCCACCACTGAATCCACCACCACCTGCCTGTGCTTGCTCAAAAGTTGAACCATATTGATCATACTGACTCCGCTTTTGTTGGTCGGATAAAACCTGAAAGGCCTCGTTTGCTTCTTTGAATTTTTCCTCATTACCGCCTTTTTTATCAGGATGATGCTGGTGCGCCAAACGCCGAAAAGCCGCCTTTATTTCATCTTGCGAGGCGGCTTTATTCACTCCTAAGATTTTGTAATAATCCTTGGACATTTTTTATTCTTTTTTGTCATTCACAACTTCGCCTTCAATCGGGCCCTCTTTTGCGCCAGCATCACTACCAGAAGATGCTCCTCCAGCAGCGCCCGCAGGAACGTTTTTTTGCGCTTCATACATGGCCGCCCCGACTTTCTGCGCCGCTTGCGACAATTCATCAGCTACTTTTTTAATCGCTTCAATATCAGTCCCCTCTTTTACTTTTTTCAATTCCTCAATTTTTTCCTCAATGGGCTTTTTATCTTCCGGTTTTACTTTGTCGCCGGCGTCGCGCAACATTTTTTCCGTAGTGTAAATCATGGTGTCGGCCAAATTCTTGGTTTCAATCGCTTCTTGTTTTTTCTTGTCTTCATCAGCGTGCAATTCGGCTTCTTTTTTCATTTTCTCCACTTCGTCTTTGGACAATCCGGATGAAGCTGTGATGGTAATTGCCTGCTCTTTGCCGGTTGCTTTATCGGTTGCTTTAACATTCAAAATACCATTGGCGTCAATGTCAAATTTCACCTCAACCTGTGGAATACCCCTAGGAGCCGGTGGAATGCCGGAAAGGATAAATCGGCCGAGGGTCTTATTATCAGTTGCCATTGGCCGTTCTCCCTGTAAAACATGTATCTCCACACTGGTTTGGCTGTCTGCGGCTGTGGAAAACACCTGTGATTTGGATGTAGGAATAGTGGTATTTCTGGCAATCAAAGTGGTCATTACCGAACCCAAAGTTTCAATACCCAAAGATAATGGCGTTACATCCAATAATAGCACATCTTTCACTTCTCCGCGAAGAATCGCGCCTTGCACTGCGGCTCCAACAGCCACCACTTCATCCGGATTTACAGTGATGTTTGGTTTTTTGCCAAAAAATTTTTCAACTGTCTGATACACCAAAGGCATGCGAGTCATTCCGCCAACCATCACCACTTCATTGATGTCGCTGGTGCTCATTTTAGCGTCTTTCAAAGCGTTTTTCACCGGTGCTATGGTTTTTTCAACCAATTCACCGACCAATTGCTCCAATTTAGCGCGA
>DOQH01000010.1 GCA_003514455.1 Candidatus Magasanikiibacteriota bacterium | reverse complement strand
GATGAGATAGAGAATCATGTAAGAACCCAGGAGCAGAATCAGGCCAAAAATGGCGCTGGTGATTCGTTCTTTGCCCGCTCCGGCTCGCGTGGCATCTCCGCCGGAAGTCAGATAAGTGAAACCTCCCAGAATAATCATAATGGTGGCAATGATTCCAGCCACCAGAAGCATCCATTTGTAAATGCCGACAATGTATTGACCAATGAAAGGAATGTAGATATTGCCTTCGGCATCCGGTTTCTCCATACCAACTGTTGTGAATGGTTGGAGAGTGGGGATATCAACTTCAAGTTTGGGAGAGGTGGGTGTGAATTTTAAATATCCTTCGCCGGTATCAGGTTCCATGCACTTTTTTTCTCCACCTTGACCTGTGTCGCAATAGTTTGATAAGCACTGTTCATTCTTATAGCACTTTTTGCCGATTTCAAATTTTGGCATACATAGAGGCACTGTGAAGCTGGACGGAACTGAATTATCATCCAAGTAACATTTTGAACCAGCGGGGCAGAATATGTATAATTTTGCTTTTTTAAATTGATCTAAAAATTGAAGATCACAGAATGTATTATTAAGGCACATGCTGTCACCAAGACATTTGCCTTTGGGCAAAAATGGCGTAAAATTTATTTCTATTTCTTCAGATTGAACAGGCGCGCTAAAAAATATCCCGCCCAAGAGCGCTGTAATCAAAATTATTTTTTTGAATTTTGGATTGGCCATGGATTAGACCGTATTTAGAGCGGCGTTGCGCCGTTGTTAAACGGACATTTGGTTAAATCAAAATTTTCAGGAGCTGTTTGAATACTGGAAACACCAAGTTGTTGCATTACGCCGACAACGGATTTGGCAAAATTCATTTTTCCCAAACTGCAATTGCTTGGCGGCGCGGCCAGCCATTTATTAAAGTTACAGCTGGTTTTTAAAAGAGAGCCTAGAGCTCCTGGGCCGCAATTATGGCCGATATAAATCATGGCCAGTTTATCCTGAATTGGGGCGCTAGCGCAGGTTCCTGCTATTTTTGTCGCGTTCTTGTCTATTAACAGTGCGGTATACGCGGTGTTAACCATTGGATTGGTTAGGCCTGGCGAGTCGCAATAAGCATCCCATTTGACTTTGCTTAATGCGTTTTTGCAATAGGGCTGAAAGACCTGGAAAAGGCCGATAAATTTGCCTGTTTTACCTCCTGTGACTGTTGGATTTAATCCTGATTCTTTATAGGCGATGGCTTTGTAAATTCTCCAATCTATGCCGGCGCAATTGGCAAAATCTTGGAAGGTTTTGTCGTAATCGGTGGCTTCCAGCCCTTTGGTGGAGCCGGCGGACGGATTATGATCTTCAAAAACCATTGATTCAATAGGTGTTCTTTCAATCACTTTTATTTTCAAACTTCTAAATTCCACAAGACCGGGATTAATGAGATAAAGAAGCATATATGACCCCAACAGCAGAATCAAGCCGAAAATGGCGCTGGTGATTCTTTCTTTGCCCGCGCCGGCTTGCGTGGCATTGCCGCCGGAGGTGAGATAAGTAAAGCCGCCCAAGATGATCATGATGGTTGCAATAATGCCGGCTACCAGGAGCATCCATTTGTAAATGCCGACAATGTATTGGCCAATAAAAGGAAAATAGATGTTACCTTCGGCATCGGGTTTTTCTAATCCTTCGGTTGTAAAGGGCTGGAGAGTTGGAATTTTGATTTCCAGTGTCGGGGCGATTGGCGCGAATTTTAAATAACCGGCGTTGGTTTCCTGCTCCATGCATTTTTTTTCATTGCCTTGGCCAACACTGCAGTAATTTGATAGACACTGTTCATTTTTATTGCACTCTTTGCCGATTTCAAATTTTGGCATGCACAGAGGCACAGTAAAGCTGGATGGTACTAATTCATCAGCCAAGTTACAAGTTGAACCAGTCGGGCAGAATATGTATAATTTTGCTTTTTTAAATTGATCTAAAAATTGAAGATCACAGTATGTGTTATTAAAGCACATGCTATCACCAAGACATTTGCCTTTTGGCAAAATTGGCGTAAAATTTATTTCTATTTCTTCGGCCTTGACCTGCGCGCTAAAAAATATCCCGCCCAAGAGCGCTGTAATCAAAATTATTTTTTTAAATTTCATAAAATCATTTTACAATTTCTCCAATTTTCTCCTTTGTTATTTCTCCATTCCATTTTTCTCCGTTCACGAAAAAGTACGGCGCGCCGTCAACGCCTAACGTCTTGCCTTCTTCAAAACCGCGTTGCACCAATGGTTTGGTCTGGCCGCTTTCCAAACATTGGACAAACAGTTTTTCATCCAGTTTAAATTCTTTCGCCAAGGCCAGCAGATTTTCCCGGCTTAAATTATCCTGATTCATAAATAACGCATCATGATATTCCCAAAATTTTCCTTGTTTTTCCGCGCAACGAGCAGATTCGTGCGCGAGCCAGGTAACATTAACCGGCGGCAAAAAAGGAAAATCTTTCCAAACCCAGCGCACTTTGTCCGGATAAGCCGCAATTATTTTTTTTAGTTCAAAATTGGCTTCGGCGCAATGCGAACAGCGAAAATCAGCGTATTCCACAATAGTGATTTGCGCGTTTGTCGGCCCGAGAATTGGATCGGCCGCGGTAATGGCTGGCGCAGAGAGAGTTTTAATGTTTGTTTCCGGTTTTGTTTGTGTTTGTTTAATTAATTTTTCATAAGAAGAAGGTGAATTGGAGCGCACGGAATTAAAAAAAGTGATAAGAATAAGTATAACTCCTAAAATTAGAAGGAAAAGAAAAATTCTTTTTGCCATAGATACTTCATTTCGGGGGCGGACATATTCTTTTTTGCAGTCGCGGCGACAGTCCGCAGCAAAAAAAAGATATATGCCCACCACCGTATTTCAAGGAGATTTACTTGAGTTTCATCTGCTTCAATTGTCCTGTCAAATTATCAGTGAAATACAAAGTTGATTTATCAGCCGAGATTATCAAATTGGATATAGACAAATTTCCTTCAGGCACTGCAACCATATTTTTTAAATTGGTTTTCAAATCAATTTTATACAACGAATCCGGCGATGACTTAGCGAGTTCTGGTACAAAACCCACGCCTTTTTCCAATGTGTCAGGCACCGCGCAATACACTGTGTCATTATCGGCAAACGCGCACTTGTCAGCCCAAGTATTAACATTTAATTTGTGGCGATTAGCTCCCATATTATCGCCTTGCGCTTCGGTGAACCATAATGTCGGAGCGTAATTGCTGTCGGCATTGAAAGTGCTATAAATCAGTTTGCCGCCGTCCGGTGTCCATTTTGGCTCAAATGACATTCCTTCCACCACTAACGGCTTATAATTTTCATTATTGGGACCCAATGGGATGATTTCTTTGCGCGCAAATCCAAGGGCATCGCCGATGGCTGCAAAAGCGATGACTCCGCCGTCCGGAGACCAGCTAACTTTCACTTTGTCGGCGTTTTTACCCAAGGCCTCAATTGTTTTAGCTTCCGAGCCATCAGGATTTGATATTACCAGCCAACGATTTTCCACTGACACACCAATGCTTTTGGCCGCGATTTTGTCTCCTTGCGCTGAAAAACTAAAGTCCTCCCAATGTTTGGGTAGTGTCGCTTGTTTTTGCGTGGTGAAATTGTAAAGGATTTTGGAATTATCAGGATATTCAATAATGGCCTTGTCGTTTTGCGTTGACCAAGTTACTTTTTGCGCGTCAGCAAAAGTTTGCGATGATAATTGTGTTGCTTGTCCATTAGGTGTAACGCGGAAAAATTTGCCGGAGTTCGGGTCGTAATAATTGGCGTTTTTGCCATCAGATGAAACAGTTGAAAAACGCGCTTGACCGGAAGTAAGAGCGGTGGTTTGGGTCAATCCACCTTGCGCGGTTGGAGCTGCTTTGGGCAATGCCACGGCTGTGGGAGGCAAAGTTGGCGTAGGAACACCTTCTTTGGCAACAGGCAGGCCGCCTGTTGGCGCTGTGATTGGCGGCTTTATTGTAACCGGAGCTGCGGCAGGTTTTTTTAAGAAAACATAATAGAGGCCGTAAGCAATGGCCACGGTAGCCACGATGAATAAAGCGATGACAAGAAGGCGTTTTTTGTCCATAAAATTTATTTAAAAATATCAACGATCGGTTGTATTAATGAGCACCAATCAACCCAGGTGGCATTGCACATAATTCCCGCCAGGCCGCCAAAAATTAGAGCTAGTCCACCGGCCAATGCAATGGGAAATCCGGCCCAGCCAATGATTAAAAAGATTTGCTCCGCTTGGTTCATTGGCGTAAAAAGATAATCAATAATCAGCGCCCAGATATTCAGACCTTTGGCGCCTTTAGCCAACTGCGCCGCTTCTTTGCCCATTCCGCCGGCTTTATCCACCACATTTTTAACCGGCGCGGTAACTTTTGATAAAAACACCTTGCAAACAGTCAAAATAATTAAAATAGCCAAACCACTAGCCGCGCCTATTAGGTAAAGAGTTTGAACTAAACTGCTAAAAATTAGTAAAAAAGTTACATAGGGATATACTTTTTCAAACATATTCCAATAACACCGTGTTTTTCTTCGCGTTGATTTTAATGGTTTGTTTTTTCTTTGATTGATTTTGCAGCAACCATTCGGCTAATTTTTCCTCCACTTCTTTTTGAATTATTTTGGCAATGCCGCGAGCGCCTTCTTCGCGCGCGCCGGCTTGTTTGGCTAAAATTTTTGCGGCATCGCCGGAAATTAATAGGGCTAAATTTTTCTTAACCAACCGTTCATTCAATTCGGCGATTTTCAACTCCACAATTTTTTCCAAGTCACTTTCCAAAAGCGGCTTGAAAATCAAAATAGAATCCAGACGATTGAGAAATTCCGGACGAAAATGTTCTTTTAGTGTTTTGGTAACTGAATTTTTGAGCGAGGCGGATTTTTTAACGTCAATTTGCGCGGCAGGCTTACCGTCTTGAAAACCAAATCCGGCGCTACGAAAATGTTCATTGCCCAAATTGGAAGTCATCACGATGATGGTATTTTTAAAATTGATTTTTTTGCCGGTGGCGTCAGTGAGATGTCCTTCGTCCAAAATTTGCAATAGGATATTGAAGACCTCCGGATGCGCTTTGTCAATTTCATCAAACAAAATCACCGAGTAGGGTTTGTGTTTGATTTTGTCCGTGAATTTATTTCCTTCTTTATAACCAACATATCCGGCAGGGGAGCCAATGAGCTTTGAGGTTTGAAATCCCTCGCTAAATTCAGACATATCCAAACGGATAAAGGCGTCGCGGTCTTTGAAAATCAACTCCGCGAGCACCTTGGCCAACTCGGTTTTGCCAACGCCGGACGGGCCGGTGAACAAAAATGAAGCCAATGGCCGCGCCGGATGCGACAGTCCCATTCGCGCTCGGCGTAAACTTTGCGCCACTTCTTTCACCGCTTCGTCTTGGCCGATTATTTTCTTTTTTATTTCTTCTTCCAAATTTAGCAATTTGTTTTTTTCCTCATCAATTATTTCTTCCGCCGGAATGCCGGTGGAGAGCGCAATGATTTTAGCAATGTCTTTGGCTTCTAAAATGGTTTTCGGCCGTTTGTCGCTTTTGTTGATTTTTTCTTTCAAGTTCTCAATTTTTTGCGCGATTAAATCCTCTTCATCTTTAAATTGCAAGGCCTTTTCAAAATTTTCTTCCAATACAGCTTTTTCTTTTTTTTCACCCGCTTCGCGCAATTGTTTTTCCAGAGTTTTTTGCTGGCGCAGAACGCCGTTGGATTTGACGGTTAATTTTTTGGCCGATCCGGCTTCGTCCAGCAAATCAATGGCTTTGTCAGGAAAAAATTTGTCCTGGCGATAACGATCGGCCAAGTCCACGGCGGCGAGAATCGCTTCGTCTGTGATTTTTAAATAGTGAAATTTTTCATAATTTTCTTTAATGCCGTGCAGGATGGCGACGGTTTCTTCTTTGGTTGGTTCGTTGACGATTATCGGCTGAAATCTGCGTTCCAAAGCCGCGTCTGATTCAATATGTTTTTTAAATTCTTCAAAAGTGGTGGCGCCGATGCAGCGAATTTCACCTCGCGCCAAAGCCGGTTTTAAAAGATTAGCCGCGTCCATTGAGCCCGATGCCGAGCCGGCTCCCACAATAGTGTGCAGTTCGTCAATGAAAAGAATAATGTCCTGGTCGGATTTTACTTCATCCAGCAATTGTTTCAGCCGGTTTTCAAATTCGCCGCGATAAATCGTGCCGGCAATCAGCAGTCCCAAATCCAGCCGCCTGATTTTTTTACCTTGCAATTGATCAGGCACATCGCCTGCCATAATTTTTTGCGCCAATCCTTCCACAATCGCGGTTTTGCCAACGCCCGGGTCGCCCAAAAGCACAGGATTATTTTTAGAGCGGCGGCAAAGAATCTGGATCAAACGGGTGATTTCCGCTTCGCGGCCGATAATTGGATCCAGTGTTTTTTGCGCTTTGGTACTGGTTAAATCAAAAGTGAAAAAGTCCAAGGCAGGATTTTTTCTAACGCGCGGTTTAGCGGCCGCGCCTGGTTTGGCTTCTTCTTTTTCTTTGGTTGGCGCGCCAAACAAAGCGGTCATTTCAGGAAAACGATTGGTGCCGGCGATAACATTGAAAGCGGTTTGTTGAAGATTAACCAGGTCAATCTTATGAGCGGCAAAAAATTGTTCCAAGAG
>DOQH01000022.1 GCA_003514455.1 Candidatus Magasanikiibacteriota bacterium | reverse complement strand
TTTAAAAGATTACGGATGAATTTTTTAATCCATAAAGTGGTAGCGTATGCCAAATAATTAAATAAAAAAGACCGCCGCAATCCACAGAGGGACTTTGGCGGGCGTTGGGTTGCGCTCCGGAAGGAGCGTGGGTTGGACTAGAGCAACTCTGCCGGCGAGAACCAAACGGATATTTCCCGTTCGGCTTCTTGCGGACTGCTTGACGCATGCACGACATTTCGAACAGCGCGCTTTTCATTAGCGGCTTTCAGGGCAGTGTCGCGTCCAAAGTCGTTTCGGATAGTGCCGCGCAAGGACTGTTCAGGAAAACAGTGGCCGACCATTTTTCTTATCGCAGCCACTGCGTCTTCACCTTCCAGCACCATAGCCACCACCGGCCCGGACATGAGAAAATCAATTCTCCACTCCCTGACTTTACGGCCGATGCTCTCTGGAACCACCGAATTATAAATTTCCATAGGAAACAACGACTGCTTGTCGCACCACTGCAACTCTCGCTGACCAGCTTGTTCAAGCCGATCAACGGAACGCGACACATGCAACTCAGCGCGTTGTTTTGTCACTCGGCAGAGTTTCATACCAACCAAAATCAATCCGGTTTCTTCCAGACGGCAGAGAATTTGACCGCATCGCCGGTCCTGCACGCCATCGGGCTTGACGAGTACCAGTGTCCGCTCCGGTTCACTCTGGCTTTCGCGTCTCGCTAGCATTATTTACCTCCAAATCTTAGTGAGACACTATTGTCAATGAGTCCATAATCATTTTACACAATAGATAAATTTTGTCAATAATCAAAAATCCGCCATAACGGCGGATTACTATTATTCAATATGGGCAGCAAGGGATTTGAACCCCTGACCTAACGGATGTAAACCGTTCGCTCTAACCAACTGAGCTAGCTGCCCATTAAAACTGTCTCCCCTTACCAACTACCATTTTCAACTTTTTCTTAGACACTTCAATTTCCACTGCTGATTCTTGCGTTTCTTTGCCATCGGCCAAAACAGTAATGATCTTATCACTCGTAATCAAAAGATGCTGAAAAGGAAACATGCTGGTAATTTTTGACCCGCGACCTTTGACCATTCTTGACAAAAGTCCGCGCTCGGCTGGCTGAAAATACACCTCCATCTGACCATCTTGCGGCTTAAGAACAAATTTATCGCTTTCAAACGGAGGCGGCAAAAGGTTGGCCACGGCGATTTCAAACTTGTCGCGGCCAGGGCTCACGGTAAAACTTCTATCACAGGTAATTTTCACTCGCGCGCCGGGGACATACAAATACGAAAGAAAAAATCTATTTTTATTGATGATGCCGTAATCAATCTTTTCCACTTTGCGCGCGGCCAAGACCTCCACTGATTTTTCATTCAAAGGAATTCCCAAAATTTTCGCCAAATAATTTTTCTTCTGCCCAATTGGCAAAAATCCAAAAGTAACATCCAAATCAGCGGTGCGAGTTAAAATTCGCGCCAAAGTGTCATCATTGCCGACAATCACCACATTTTTCACGCCATGACGCATTTCATCTTCCACCAAAATCCGCGGATTGGTAAAAGTGGATAAACGAACAATCTTGCCGACAATCTCAAAATCTCCCAGCCGCGTTTCAATAATTGAAACAATGGACTGAAAAGGACGTTCTTTAAGATAAGCATCGTAAAGATATAAATATGATTCTTTGGGAGTACGATTGACATCGGAACGACGATTAGCTTCTCGCGCTACCAATTGGTAGAGTTTTCTTTTAATGGCAACTGGACTTTTCTCAACTTCGCCAGACCGGCCAACACTCTTTGGTGTTTTAAGAGTTGGGCGTTTGTTCGTCATATCCTTCGTTCTTGCCTTTTACTTTACGGCCTTTTTCACTTTCGTCCATTAAGCAACGGCCGTGAAGGATTGCGCCGGCGGCAACAATGATAGTTTTGGTTTCAACATCGCCATAAATCTTGGCAGTTGGAGTCATTTCTAAAGTTGAATTGATTTTCATATTTCCATGCACCTCGCCAGAAACCAAGGCAGATTCAGCGCCGACATTAGCGTTAATTTTCGCGCCTTCCTCCACGCGCAGGTGTTTGGCTGTTTTCACAGTTCCGCTCACCTGGCCCTCAATAACGATATTGCCTTCAGACACAAACTCCCCTTCCACTTTGACTGAAGGACCAACTATTGTTTCCACTTCGTCTCCTCCCGGAAGCGTTTTTTTGTCGCTCATATTGGAAATTTAGGATTTAATTAAGTGATTGTATTTTATGAAAAATCACTAAAAATGTCAACCTACGCGCTTGATCGGCAATTTAAACCCAAAAGTCGCGCCCTGCCCTGGGCCGGGGCTCTCCACAAAAACTTCGCCGTCATGCGCTTCAATAAATTTTTTAACAACAAACAATCCCAGTCCAACGCCGGTTGCGGTAATTTTTTTCGCCTCTTCCGCGCGATAAAATTTTTGAAAAACATTTTCCAAATCAAATTTGGTCAAGCCAATGCCATTATCCGAAACCTGATAAACAATCTGTCGGCCTTTTTTAAATAATTCCATTTTCAACCAGCCCTTTGGCGTGTATTTGACGGCGTTGGTTAAAAAGTTCAGCATTACATTGCGGATTTTTTCCATATCCACAGTTACTTGCGGTAAATTTTTTGCAATTTCCACTTTAAATTGCAAATCTTTTTCTTTGNNGACACATAGCCCTTGATTACCGTAAGCGGAGTACGCAGTTGGTGAGCTGAAATAGAAAGAAATTCGCTTTTAAGTTTGTCCAAGGCCTGCAATCTGGCATTGGCATCGTTCAGTTGTTCCGCCAACCGTTGAATTTCCTCGCGACGTTTGACTTCATGTCTAACTGAACGAATTAACATAATGCCAAAGACGCCAAACGCCACAACAACTAAAGCCCTAAAAATAATTTCCGTGGAATTTTTTGATAAAAATAAATCCGTTAACAATATGATGGCAAGGAGACCTGTAAATAATTCTGCCGAAACAACCTTGATATCCATCAATTTATACTTTAACATCGCGTAGACAGTCAAGACAACGTAAACGCCAACCAATACATTACCCCAAGGGGCGATATCAATGCCATACCATAAAGGATAATTGGTGGAGCCGCCGATAAAAGCAACCACAATGCCGGCTAACAATAAAAATGAAGAAATTTTCTGCGAGCCGCGCGATTGGCGATAATTTTTAAACAATAAAATTGAAGCGTAGACAACATGCGCGAAAAAAGCCACCAAATATGGCGTATAAAAAGGGCCTGGCAATGGCCAAAATTNNGGTGATTTTATAAAATTTCAAATTATCCAATTTAAGAAAAACCAGCACCAAATGCAAATAAGAAATTGAACTGAAAATAGCTCCAAACATCAAAGCCCGTGCCCAAAACAACGCGGAATCTGCATCAGTGGAAATCTGCCAAAAAAAATAACAGTAGCTCCAAGCGGCTACCGACACGCAAAAAAATAAAAGATACCGCGCTACGCGATTGCTGATACCGGTGAAGATAAGATAAAATCCGAGTACAGTGCTCGTGACAGCGTTAATCAAAGCCGAGGCGGGAAAAAACCAAAATGAAGAATTCATACAAGAACATTATATCATAAAAAAAAGGAGCGCTAAAGATATAGCGCTCGGTTGCGTACGAGGTTTGTTAGAATTCCTCCATTTTCCTACAGACGCCTACCGGGTGGATACGATGTGGTTCAACCAGCATCTTAATTTCCCGCTCGGCAAAACCGGCCTGATGCAGTATCTGCCTGTATTTCTTTATGGTGCGGCGGATAAGCAATGGCCAGTTAATGACCCAGCGTACTACGAAGGACCAAGGATTTGGCCCAATGTGCGCGCTGATAAAGAGGCCGCCAACCAGCGTGATCCGCCTAATCTCGCGGCAAATATCCACCGCCGACTTCCACGGACGGTAATCCAGAAAGCCAACCATTTCCACAATGTCCCAGCGGCCAACAGGTTGCTCCCGAACAAAGGATTTCACATCCTTTATGTGAATGAAAACATGCGATTGGACACCGCGTTCTTTGGCCAAATGAACAGCCCTCATGAGCGAAGACCCGCTCAAATCCACCAAGTGCAATTCTATCTTATTCTTGGCATCGGAATAAGCGGCAAGGAACATAGCCAATGCCTCAATTGTAGCTTGGGCTGACCCGCAAGCCAATGACAGCACATGTATTTGCTGTCCGGGTTTAGACTCCCAGAGCCGGCAGAGCTCTTTGAGTATTTCTTTGTAAGTGATACGCAGTCGATTACGCACTGATTGGCCATCTGGCTGATTCAGCCAAAAACGAACCAATCGTCCACCAAAAGAGTTCAGCTGACCGCGAAGGCGCAACACCGGAACCGCGTTGATTCCATCCAGCGCCTCAGAGGTGGTCACGCCGTTGCGCACCATTTTGCCAAGCCAATGAACGCCGTCAAACAGCCACAGCGCGTTTTGAGGCCCCAACAGCCACCGCTTGCCATACTCTTTCCACGCCGCTCTATTTTTGCTCCGCGCGTCTTCACTCACTTCCTCTATGATTGATGGGCGATAAAAAAGAAACAAGCAAAGACGGTAAATCCATACCTTGGGCACGGCCCAACAGGCATAGAGCATCATCGGCAGCCAGAGAATGATGTAGAGCCAACGCGAGTACTCCATCATCTCTTGTGTTTCGCCGTTCAGCAAAAGAGAAGATTCGGTGGCGAGCGAGTCGTCATCAGGCATTGTTCGGATGGACTCAGCCAAAATTGCTACTTTGTCATATGATTCTTCAGCGTAGCCATTACCAGCGACTTGAGCCAGCAAACGAGCCGTTCCTCTCCTCTGAACCATTTTATTACTCCTTCAATCTTCGGGCGTTATTGCCCTGATTTTAAACACAAATTTTGCGTGCAAAACCAGAGCAACAATCGCCACCAATTATGTTAAAGAACAACAGTTAATAATACAAAATATCATTAAGAATGTCAATCCCACTGCACTCGCATAAAAAGGAGCGATAATCGCTCCCCTTAAAATACTACGGAACTTTCTAATTTTACATTTCCTCAATCACCGGCACGCCCAAAATTTGCAAACCATTTTCCATTACCAACTTCGTTGCTTTTACCAATTCCAATCGCGCGGCGCGCAATTCTTTATTTTCCGCTTTCAATACCGGACACTGTTCATAAAATTCACTGAATAATTTTGCCAATTCATAAAGATACTTGGCCAACTGCGATGGATCGTTCTGCATTGCTGATGCTGACGCGCTGGCAGAAAATCCGGATAATTTCAAAACCAATTGTTTTTCCGCGCCGGTCTGCAAAACTGCTAAATTTTTACCACTGCTTTTCGCGTCCGCTTTTTTCAAAATGCTGTTCATTCTAGCGATACTGTATTGCAAATATGGACCTGTAAAACCATCAAATGACAATGCTTCTTTAAGATTAAAAGTAATTATCTGTTTCGGCCCGACTTTTACCATGCTGAACTTCAAAGCTCCAAGAGCCAAGGCCAGAGCGGTGCGTTTGGTTTTTGCAACATTCCAATCAGCGTGACGTTTTTTAGTTTCTTCTTCTGCCAAAGTCAATGCTTCATCACGCAAGTCCTCATATAAAATAACATTACCCAACCGTGATGACATCTTACCCTCGGGCAACGACACCAATTCATACGACACATGTGTCATCTTATATTTAAATCCTGATAATTCTAAAATTTTAAATAATTGTTTAAAGTAAAAATTCTGTTCAGTGCCGGTGAGATTGACGCTTTGAGTAACTGTCGGATATTTTTTTGCCTTAACTTTGGCCAGTCCCAAATCACTGGTCAAATATAATCCCGCACCATCGCTCTTGCGCAAAAGCCCGATGTCCAAATCGTATTTTTTCAAATCAACAATAATCGCTCCGCCCTCGCCAACCTGCGCGATTTTTTTCTTTAATAATTCATTTACCATTTTCTGACCAATATCTTTCACATCTTTTTCAAAAAATGTTGTCTGGTGATTAACACCCAATTCTTTAAAAATTTTTATAAATCCGCCCAAACTCCACTGACGCGTGGTGAAAAATAATTTCCAAATTTTTTTGTCTTTACTCTCCAACTGGCGCAGATATTCTTTAATTTCTTCTTTTTTTTCAGGATGGTCATCTAAAAATTTGCTGGCCTCTACATACACATGCCCAAGCCATTTTTGTTTATTTACCGGTATTTTTTTGCCTTGATGCAAATTATTCAAACCCCAAAGACATTTGGCCACATGAACCCCGAAATCATTGATGTAATTTATTGGAATAACTTTGGCTCCGGCTACTTCATACAGGTTGACCAGCGCGTTGCCAATACAAATGTTGCGCAAATGACCGACATGCACTTCTTTGTGAGTATTGTTGGAAGGATATTCAATTAAAATCTTTTCGCCTTTTTTCACCTGTGACGCGCCAAATTTATTTTTCTCTTTTTTAATCTGCGCTAACACCAATTTTGCCACAGCGCTGGCATTAAAGAAAAAATTCACATACGGCCCAACGGCTTGTACTTTTTCCAATAAATCCGACTTTTTAATTTTTCCCACGAGTTCTTTGGCTGTTTCTGTCGGATTCTTGCCATTTTTTTTTGCCAAACCAAAACAAGCGAACGACAAATCGCCCATTTTCGGATTAGGCGGCACGGTCAATTGAATTTCACCAGCAACCACTGCTTGTTTTAATATTTTTTCAATAATTCCCTTCATACTTTACAAAATCTTCACAAACCACCGGCTACCCTTTTGCACTGTATCGCCTTTTTTAACTTTTATTTCAAACGAAGAAACTTTCTCACTATTCACCTTAACACCGCCCTGATCAATCTGCCGCCGCGCGTCACCCTTGCTAGTGCAAATTTTTGACTCCACCAAAACCGTAACGATATTATAAACCGATGGCTTAATTTCAGGAATGTCCGATGGTGTTTCGCGTTTGCTGAATTTACTTACAAAATTCGCCTCGGCTTTTTTAGCAGATACCTCGCCCAAAAATGTCTTCACCACTTCACTAGCCAGTCGCAACTTTAAATCACGCGGATTCACGCCCTTTTTCAAACTCTTACTCATTTCACTGATTTCTTCCATTGATATTTTCGTGCACAATTCAAACCCTTTAATAATCATACTGTCTGCCCAACTCATGACTTTGCCAAACATATCCTCTGGCGCATCGTTTAACGCAACCATATTGCCTTCGCTCTTGCCCATTTTTTTGCCGGTTGAATCTGCTAGAAGTTTCATGGTTAAAACAAATTTTTCTTTTTTCTTTAATTCTTTCATTAAATCGCGGCCACACAGCATATTAAATGTTTGATCATTCCCGCCAACTTCGCCATCAACATTCATGGCCACGGAATCATAGGCCTGCATAACAGGATACAAAAATTCATGCAAATAAATTGTCTCTTCTTTTTTCAAACGCTCCTGAAACATATCCCTTTCCAAAAGGCGCGGCACTGTAAAATGAGCTGACAATTCTAAAATTTCAACAAAATTCAATTTACCCAACCACTCACTGTTATATTTCAACTCCACCGAATTGCCGCCTGAAAAATCCAAAATAGCAGCGGCTTGTTTTTGATAATTTTTGCAATTAGCCAAAACCTGCTCGCGAGTCAATTGTTTTCGCGCGGCCAATTTATCAGACGGATCGCCAATCATTCCGGTAAAATCTCCAATCAAAAAAATTATTTTATGCCCCAAATCCTGAAACTGACGCAATTTCATCAATGTAATGCCGTGACCGATGTGCAGAGTAGCGGCTGTCGGATCATAGCCAGTGTAGAGTTTCAGTTGCCGCCCTGATTTTAATTCTTTTTCCAAAAACGCCGAAGTGGGATAAATGTTTTCCACTCCCCGCGTCAAAAGCTCATNNGGCATCATCCGGTACACCGCCTCGGTGACAAAAGGCATAAAAGGATGGAGTAGTTTTAGAGAATCAATTAAAACTTTGTGCAATACCGCTTGGCTCGCGGCTTTTTCTTTGGCAGTGGCTTCCGGCGCCAAACGCGGCTTTACCTCTTCCAAATACTTATCGCAAAATTCATGCCAAAAAAATTGATAAATTTCTTCGGCCGCCAGATGAAATTCAAATTTGTCAAGATATTTAGTCACTTTTTTAGTTGTTTCGGCCAATTTTTTCAAAATCGCTTTATCAGTTTGATGTAAAATGACTTTTTTCAAATCAACCGATTTAAAACCATTACCCAAATTCATTAATACAAATCGCGAAGCATTCCAAATTTTATTGGCAAAATTGCGATGCGCACGAATTTTATCTTCGGAAATCACAATATCATTGCCTGCTGAAACACCGAACACCAAAGCCATGCGCAAAGCGTCCGCTCCGTGCAAATCCACCACACCCAAGGGGTCAATTACATTGCCTTTTGACTTACTCATTTTTTGACGATCTTGATCACGCACCAATCCATGCAAATACACATGTTCAAAAGGCGACTTGCCGGTGATATATTTTCCAAGC
>DOQH01000029.1 GCA_003514455.1 Candidatus Magasanikiibacteriota bacterium | reverse complement strand
CGGATCATTTTGATCGCAAGCATCGCAACGAGCATAACCGGTTGCCCAATCAAAATTGTATTGAGTCGGGGTGGAGTTTTCCACTAAACTTTGTTCTTTTTGTAATAATACCAACAGCACGCGTGGATTGATTTGATAATTTTGAGATGCCTGAAAAATGATCTCCGTGGCGGTTTTATTCAGTCCTGTGGCAGGATCAATAATTTCGTAATTGGCAAGCGAGCTGGATTTGTTTTTCAAAAAGGCCGCGATGTCTTCATGGCTCATGGTATTGGCATTGGTGAGCTCTTCATCAGTGATAATCATATTGGGATTAAAGTCAGGATCAACTTCTCCATTTATAGCCGGAATTTGCGCCCAAGCAGGGGAGATAGTTATCACAAAATTAACTAAAACAGCCAAAATGAGTAGTTTTTTTAGTTTAATCATGATGGTATTGTATCAGAAAATTGCCCATTGACAAAGAGGTGGATTGATGTTTAAATAAAGGCAGGTGTTCTAGGCGTACAATTTACGAATTTAGGGGGAATGAACATGGGAAATGCAGCTGATATTCAGAGAAGATTTTCTCCTGGCGATGTTCTGCTGGAATTACGTCGTCTTAGTCCGAAGCTGGCCACGATGTCTTCGAATGAACGAGCTATTTTTATATGTGCGCAATTCGGAGCTTCTCCCTTTAATGTGAAAGAGGTGGAAGTGCCGGAAGAAGTGCTCAGGATGGTGTCTCTGCAAGTGTGTCGAGGAATCCGTTGTTTGCCAATTAGTTTTAAGGATGGCCGTTTGACTCTTTGCGTGGCAGATCCGACCAATCAGACTATATCAATGGTTGGTTCTAAATTAGAAATCATGATTGCTTCCCAAGATGACATCATGGCGGCCATTGATCGACTCTATGGGCTGATGGAGGCGCCGACCGAGATCATCGGCTGATGATCTGAAGTAACCGCAATCAGCGTTTTCGTCTTTCCTGTAACGGGAAAGTCAAAGGCGCTGATTTTTTATTCAAAAAAACCGCCCTTTGCAGAGCGGTTTGATTATTTTACTTATTTTCTATCGGCATTATTTTTTTTCTCCCAAGCCAATATCTTACTCCTTCATAACATCCAAATAAAATCGCGACATAAAAAACATCGCCCAAAAGCATATTGCGCCAAAATGGGATAGCCGCGATATAGCTTTCCATAAAACCAACGCCGGTGCGCGGATAGATCACTCCAAATTGCCAAACAGCCCAATTGGTTATTAAAAAGAAAACAGTAGAGCTGGCGAGAGTCGCTCCAAAAGTCGTGATTATTCCTCGGTGTTTAGCCAACCACCAACCTAAAAGACTGGAAACAGCAAAACTCGCATAAACGGAAATCATAATCGGCGCGCTGTAAAAGCCGATGAACAAATCGCTCAAAAACATAGCGGCCATAGGCAGAAGAATGCTCAATCGTTTGTTTAAATAAACGCCAGAAAAGAGCGCTACGGCGGCAATTGGCGTGAAATTAGCCGGATGTGGCAGAAATCGCGTTGCAACGGCCAGAAGAACTAGAAAATACGGAAAGAATTTTTGCATATTTAGATATTAGATAAATGTTAATAATAATCTTCCGAATAAAAATAAAGTTGTACCAACAAAGAGAATCGCGCTTCCAGTAGCCGTTGTGGTAGCTGCTTTTTTCTCAAGAGGGGCGAGGGGTGATGCTGTTTCAGGAGGATTCTCAGTAATGTTTGTTGTGGATTCTGATTCGGCTAGTGTTTCTGTTATTTCGACCGGTACTGGTTCCGCAAGTATGGGATTAAGTAATAATGGTTTAATTATATCAGAAATGGAAATTGGAGGCAAGGTATTTTCAAAAATTTCATTTGTTGATGATGTCGGCGTGGGTAAAATTTCTAAAATTATAGGCAAGGTTGAAGATGCCACAGCTGGAGTAGAGGTAGCGGCAACAGGCATAGTTGATGAGGTAGTAGAGCTAGCGATTTCAATGGGAATAGACAAAAAACTACCAACGCCTCCTCCGCCTCCACCGGAATTTGCGGGAGTCGCCACTGGTTGCGGCTTTGGAGTTAAAATTATTGGCCATGATTTTCCTAAAAGCGCCAGCACGGCATGCTTGGTGCCAAACCAATCCACTGTGTCAGGCGCCCAGCTTGGTTCATAGTATCCATTGGTTTTTAATTGCTCGGTCAAAACTGACCATGGATTTTTATTTTGGCTGTTTGTCCAATCAGTTTGTTCCTCGCCTAATGAATTTATACCCATCATGGCCCAGCCGGTGGTCAAAGCGTCAGATATGCCAAAGCCCCAGCCGCCATCTGCCAGTTGTTGTGATTTTAAATACGCCTTTGCTTTGGTAAAGATATTTTGGTCAATTGAGGCACCTTTATTTTTGGCATATTGCAAAGCATTCACAGCCGCGCCGGTAATGTCAGATGACGCCCAGCCGGCCCATGTAAAAGCTCCATCCGCTGTTTGATCAGCAATAATTGCGGCCAAAATATCACTGACAATCGGCTCGCTCGCGGGCGTATCAGCCGCGAGTAGGGCGAATAACACAAAGACATCGTCATTTATTCCGTTTAATCCAAATTTGTTATTTTTGTAACATTCTTCACTTTTTATTTTAGCAATTAAATTTTGGATTAATGTGTCAGAGCCGGCCATTCCGGAAGCAAGAAACGCCAAAACATGTCGCGGATAACTGGCGCAGAGATTTAACAAATCGCTTTCATCGGTAAAATTATATCCTTTAGCAAAATTTAATAATGATGTACTGCTCGCCGTGATTTCATCAGCGTATTGATTGTTCGCGCCAAAAGACATTATTGCCCAGTCAGTTGTGCCGGCNNCCGCCTCCTCCTCCACCGCCAGTATTGGTGTCTGTTTCAGGCGTGCTTGTGGCTGTGGAGGTAGGAGTTTCAGGAGCTGGGAGCACAGTTAAAGTAATCGGCCAGCTCCATTTGGAATAATCAGTTGAGGTAATTTTCGCAAAATATGTGCCGGTGGTGGAAAAAGAGTATTCAATCGTGCCCGAGGCATTGGTGGCGAGGGTTGTTGTGGTAACAGTTGTGTCCCACCAGCCGGTAGGGTTTGGATTGGGCACACTAATATCCACGGTGTCATTTGGGTCAGGAGTCCATTCATCATCAAGATCGTCGTAATTATATCTCCAAGTTTGCAAAGTGGTGGTTGTGTTTATTGGAAAAGTGCTGGTGCTGGCTGTGATTTTCCAAGAATCGCCAAAATAAATGTAAACAGTGTCGTTGTTTTGCAAGCTGTATGAATCCATGCCAATGCTTGGGTATGAGCCATTAACAGAATAATTCCAATTGCCGCAGGCCGAGGTGCTTGTTGGTGAGGTAATGATAATGCAGTTGAGATAAAAACTTTGATAGGCATCGTAGTAATCAAGCTGTGATATGGAAAAATTGTCCGAAAACGCGTCAGCGTCCGCGAGAATTGTAAGAGGACTGGAAGAGGCGTTGACAGCGTGGTTTACGCCGGTTGTGTCATACAGAGTGCTCGTGGCCGTGGAGGTGACAGCTTTGGAAAAAAGAAAATCATTTTGGTAGCGGAGAAAAAAGTTGACAGAAAGCCCGGGGTCGTCGGTTGTTTCCAAAGTGCTTGTGGCAGTTGATGTTGGAGTTTCAGTTATTTCTGGAATAATTATTTCAGGCGTACTTGTTGTTTCTTCAGCTTGAGTTGTGGAAATTAAAAAAAAGGTGGCCGCTACAATCAATATTGGAAGAAAAAATTTAAAATATACCTTGTTCATAGCGCCAAGTGATAACATCATTAGGATTTAATTTAATATATGAAATTCCAAGTTTAGCCGCCTGGCCGTTGATGTAGTAAATCCAGAAGAGATTTGTGTTTGGATTGTTTGTCATGTCGTCAATTGCTTCCACAAACGCGCCAAAAGCGCTGAAATTTTTAAATTTAATGGGGATTTGTTCTTGCAGTTGTTGCATGGCCTCGTAGACAGTGTTTTGCGGCGCGACTTTGATTGGAAATTCTTTATTGAATGTTGGCGCGATGAATTTGAAAGTAACCGAAATTATATTTTCATCCGGCTTTTCAATCGGTGTTACTTTGGAAATTGCGTCAGCGACAAAAGAAGTCGCGGAAATTGGCTGATCATTTTTTGGTTTTGTTTTTTCAATATCATTGAGAGGCGAAGCCGAAGCAATCTCATTTTTGTCATTCTGATCCACTGACTGGCGGAGGAGAATCTCCTGCGTAGAAGAAGCCGCCAGTTTTATTTTTTCTGTTTTAATTGGCGTCTTTTGAATCATCTGTTTATCCAAATTATTCAGCCAAATCATGCTCCAAATCAAAAGCAGACCTGACAGCGCCCAAAGACCAAAGTGGTGTGTATGTTTTTTAACAAAGTGTTTCATAGCGTTTTGAGGTGCTCCTATATCTTTTTTGCAGTCGCGGCGATAGTCCGCAGCAAAAAAAAGATATAGGAGCACCTTTCGGTATATTTAAAAACTCTTTTCCGATAAAAAGAAAAGAGTTGTCCTTTTCTCCTGCTCGGGAGTTGGTGTATGTGGGTAACTTTTAAACAAAGTTCCGACTGGCCGCGGCTTTTTGGGCGCGCGGGTTCACGGTTGCGGCACAGTGGGGGATTTGCGCCCCGCTTCCATGCTTAAAAGTTAGGTGTGGATAAGTTTTAATTGTGATTTTAGAATAGCAGAAAAAGGCAGGCGTTGTCAAATTTGAAATAAAAATTTTGTCAAGTTAGAGTCAATCTGTTAGAATAAAGGTACGATATGATAATTCTTGGCATAAAAATCGATAATTTGGCAAAATCAGAAATTTTGGCCAAAATAAGCGAATTTTTGTGTTTTGGCGCGGGTCATTTGATTGTCACCCCCAATCCGGAAATGCTGGTTGACGCGGAATACGATTGGTTTTTTAAACAGGCCTTGAATAAGGCGAATTTGTCTGTGGCTGACGGGTTTGGCTTGGCATTGGCAGGGCAGTATCTTTATGGCAAAAAACTAACTCGTTGGGCTGGAACGGACTTAATGGAAAAAATTTGTGAAATTGCCGCTGGGCAGGGGAAAAGTGTGTATTTGATTGGTGGAAAAGAGGGGATTGCTGAAAAAGCAGTTGAAAAATTGCAAGAAAAATATTACGGGTTGAAAGTTGTTGGAGCGGAAAAGGGGATTGTGTTTCAATGTGATCCTGAAAAAAGCGACGGGTTTTTAAAAAATGAGTATTTGGTATGCCAAGGATTTGACACCGATGAGAATAATAAATTACTTGAGCATATTCGTGTCGCCGCTCCTGATATTCTTTTTGTGGCTTTTGGCCATGGCAAACAGGAAAAATGGCTGGCGGAATTTTTGTCGCGTTTGCCATCAGTGAAAATCGGCATGGGAGTTGGCGGTGCTTTTGATTATATTTCCGGCCAAGTCAGACGAGCGCCAAAACTCGCGCGCTATCTGGGATTGGAGTGGCTGTGGCGTTTGTTGAGTCAGCCGTGGCGAATTAAACGAATTTGGAAAGCAATCGTATCTTTTGGTTTATTAGTGAAAGATTATAAGATACAAATATCTTTGCCTTTCCGCCAAGGAGTAATTGGGTTTATAATGAATAAGGAAGGAAAATTTTTTATTGCCAAACGTTGTCCTTTGCCAACCGATTCTTATTTTTTTAACATTGACCATTGGCAGCCGCCGCAAGGCGGAATCAGCGTAGGTGAGACGGCCGAACAGGCGGTTTTGAAAGAAGTGTGGGAAGAAACAGGAATGACAGCCGAGATTCTGGCGCGTTGCGTGGCAATTCATCAATACGACTGGAGTGTCGCTTACATGAGAAAGAAAGGCAAGGGTTATCGTTTCATGGGTCAACAAAAAACGATTTTTCTGCTAAAATACAATGGTGATGGCAGTGACATAAAGGTGGATAACATTGAGCTGTGCGATTACCGTTGGGTGGATTTGGAGGAGTTGAAAAAAATGATTCATCCGATGCGCCGGTCGTCTTTGGAAATTTTATTAGCGGAGGTAAATAATTTCAGAGTAGTATAGGCGGAGGCAGATAATTTTTACAGCGAGGATATGTTTGAGCCAGGACGAGGCATTCTGCTATGGCTAAGGCCGTGAATGCCGAGTCCGGTGGCCCGAAGGGACAGGCGAGTTTATCCTTGCGAAAAAAATTCATCTGCCGAGCCCATCAAATATGCTATATGCCAAAAAATAAAAAAGTTCGCGTCCGTTTCGCACCATCTCCAACCGGTTTTTTGCATGTGGGCAGTTTGCGCACTGCTTTATATAATTTTTTGTTCGCGCGCCAAAAAGGCGGTGATTTTATTTTACGCATTGAGGACACTGATCGCACTCGTTTGGTTGATGGCGCGACGGAGTGTTTATTAAAAATTTTAACTACTGCCGGATTGGATTGGGACGAAGGCCCGATGTCAAATGGCAAAGAAAAAGGTAAATTCGGCCCGTATATTCAATCAGAAAGAACAAAAATATATAAAAAATACGCGGAGAAATTGATTGAAAAAGGCCAGGCCTATCATTGTTTTTGTTCAGCCGAGCGATTGGAAAAATTACGCGAGACACAGCAAGCGAATAAATTACCAACTATGTATGATGGCCTGTGCCGCAGCTTGGATAAATCCGTTATCGCTAAAAGTTTAAAAGAAAATCAGCCGCATGTGATACGATTGACAGTGCCAAAAGAGGGGAATACTAATTTTAATGATGTGGTTCGCGGTGCTGTGGCGTTTGAAAATAAATTGATTGATGATCAGGTACTTGTAAAATCAGACGGATTCCCGACTTATCATTTGGCCAATGTGGTGGATGACCATTTGATGGAGATAACTGATGTGATTCGCGGTGAAGAGTGGCTTTCATCCACTCCCAAGCATATTTTGTTGTATCAGGCATTTGGCTGGACACCCCCGCGATTCGCGCATATTCCATTGCTTTTAAATCCTGATAAATCCAAATTATCCAAGCGGCAGGGTGATGTGGCCGCAGAGGACTATTTGAAAAAAGGATATTTGCCCGAGGCGTTGATAAATTTTGTGGCTTTGCTTGGCTGGAATCCCGGCACGGAACAGGAAATTTTTTCTTTACCTGAATTGATTAAGTATTTTGATATTACCAAAGTGCAAAAAGCCGGCGCTGTGTTTAATGTGGAAAAATTGAATTGGATGAATGGGGAGTACATTAAAAAAATGGCTGTTGATGAATTGGTAAAAAAATGTTTGCCATATTTGAAAGACGCCAATTATGATTTGGATAAAATAGGAAAAGAAAAACTGGAAAAAATTGTGCGATTGGAACAAGAGCGAATGAAAAAATTGACTGATTTGCCTCTAGCAGTGGAGTTTTTCTTTAAAGAGCCGCAATATGACGCGAAGATTTTAGTTTGGAAAAAAAGTGATCAAGAAACAATCTGTAATCGTTTGAAAATTTTGATTAAATTTTACGACACTTTCATGGGGGACTGGTCAGAGCAGGGGATAGAACAGGCGACTTTGGAGTTGATTGAAAAAGAAAATTTAGCCAACGGGCCAACGCTCTGGCCAATGCGCGTGGCTTTATCAGGTCGTGAGGCCTCTCCTGGGCCGTTTGCCATTGCCGGAATTTTGGGAAAAGGAGAAACAATCAAACGGTTGAAAATCGCTCTGAATTTGTTATGCGGAAAATAATTTTACTATTTTTTATTTTTGCATTTTTTTTAGCGCCATTTACAATGGTGCTGGCTTCGGAAGTGGATGAAATCAATGAACAAATCGCCAAGAAGCAGGAGGCAATGAAAAAATTGGAAACGCAAATCGAAATTTATAAACAAAACATCCAGCAAAAACAAAGTGAGTCAATCACTTTGTCAAATCAATTGGCGATTTTGAGCAGTCGGATGGAGAAAACAGCTTTGGATATTCAGGTGACGGAAATACAAATTTCACAATTGAATTTGGAAGTTGAATCACTAGGAATTTTAATAAAAGAAAAAGAAGATAAAATCAGCAAAGAGCGACAATTATTGGCGCATTTGATCGGCTCCATACATTTAAGTGATCAAAATAATTATTTGGGCGTTTTTTTAAGTTATAAATCATTTTCTTCATATTTTGATCAGATAAAAAATTTGGAAAGTATCAGCGAGGAGTTGGGTCAAGCATTGAAACAAATCAAAGCCGATCGTGCGGAGTTGCAAAACAAGCAAGACATTGCTTTAAAGAAAAAAGAAGCGGTTGAAAAATTAAAAGTGACGCTGGTGGATCGACAGGCAAATTTGGAAGAGCAGGAAAAAGCCAAGGATTATTTGTTCACTCAAACCAAATCATCGGAAAATAAATTTAAACTTTTATTGGCGCAATTACGGCAAGAGTACAGCCAGTTTGATCAGGATCTGGCTAATTTACAAAAACAAGCTGAAAAAAAATTGGTTGAAAATGATAAAATGGAAAGTGGTCCGACTTCGCTGTCTTGGCCGATTAATCCGACCAAGGGTATTTCGGTGTATTTTAATGATCCAACTTACCCTTTTCGTTATTTGTTTGAACATACCGGCGTGGATATTCGCGCCTCGCAGGGCACGCCAATTGGCGCCGCGGCTTCCGGTTATGTTGCATGGGTGCGCACCAGTCGTTTATATGGCAATAATATCATGCTTATTCACAGCAATGGCATCGCCACGCTCTACGCGCATCTTTCCAGTTTTAATGTTAAAGAAGATAGTTTTGTGAAAAGAGGGGATATTATTGGCAATAGCGGCGGTATGCCCGGCACTCAAGGAGCCGGACTTTCCACCGGCCCGCATTTGCATTTTGAAGTCCGCGATAATGGTATTCCGGTTGATCCGATGAATTATTTAACACGGTAGCATCACCCGTCATTCAAATCAGGACATTTATTTTACGACACTAGGGGATACTATCTAAAAAATATTAAATAATTTAAAAACAGAGCGAGTAATAATTCACTCTGTTTTTTATTTTTTTAAAATATAAATAGGGGATAGAAAAGGTGGTACTTGCATACCACC
>DOQH01000048.1 GCA_003514455.1 Candidatus Magasanikiibacteriota bacterium | reverse complement strand
ATTGGCAAAAAAAGTGAATTTAAAAAATTGGGGGATAATAAAAAAATCTCCCCCAGAAGGCGTGGAGATTTTTTGTAAAGCGATAATTTTGAAATATCTGTCCAGCAGAAAAAAAATGACAGCCGCGAAGAAAAAAAATTTATTTTTCATCATTGTCATTCCCGTGAAATCCTGCCTGCTGGCAGGCAGGCGGGAATCCAGAGAATCTTTAAATTTCTTGCGTCAATTGTTTTTTGCAACTGATACAGGCCGAGGAAGTGGGACGAGCGAGCAAACGCTTTTCATCAATCGGTTTATGGCAATATTTACAAATGCCATATTTCCCATCTTCAATGTTTTTCAACGCATCTTTAACATCGCGTAATTCTTTTTCCAAAGTATGTTCCAAACCCAATTCATCGTTGTAAGTGGCCACCTCCGAAGCGTTTTCATCCTGTTTATCGCCAAATTGCGGAAATTTAGCATTAAAATCATCAGTATTATGAGTACTGCGATCTGTAAACTGCCCTAATTCTTGCGTCAAGCGCTTTTCTTCCTCCACCAGCTGTGTCTTGATTTGTTCTAATTTTTCTGCGTCCATATTATTATGTTTAAACTGTATTGGGGTATTATAGCAGAGGGTCAAAAATGAGTAAAGGCCTATATAAAACAACTTGAACCAATGCCCCAAAAGAGATATGATAAATAAACCAATATGCCTCAACTTATCGCCGACCTGCACATCCATTCCAAATACTCGCGAGCTTGTTCGCCCGAGCTGACTTTGCCAAACATTGATAAATGGTGCCGTATCAAAGGCATTGATCTGATCAGTACCGGCGATTTTACGCACCCAATTTGGTTTAAAAATATCTCCGATGAATTGGTTGAAGAAGGTCGAGGATTTTTACGATTAAAAAACAACGACGGCGCCGTGAAATTCATTTTAGGCACAGAGGTTTCGTGCATTTATTCGCAGGGCGGGCAAACACGCCGCGTTCACCTGTGTCTTTTTTTTCCGGATTTGTCATCAGTTGAAAAATTCAATAAAAAATTAATGGGCGCCGGAAAAAATCTGCGCTCGGACGGCCGGCCAATTTTGGGAATGTCGGCCAAACAGGTTTTAACAATAATGAAAGAAATCACGCCGCGCTCTGTGATGATACCCGCTCACGCATGGACCCCTTGGTTCGCTGTTTTCGGCTCCAAATCCGGCTTTGATTCGTTGGAAGAATGTTTTGAGGAATTGACCCATGAAATTTTCGCGATTGAAACTGGCTTAAGTAGCGATCCTGCCATGAACTGGCGGCTTTCGGCCTTGGATAAAATCGCTCTGGTTTCCAATTCTGACGCGCATAGTTTGCCCAATCTCGGCCGTGAAGCCAATATATTTGCTCTGAATTTACAAAAAACAAATTATGATGAATTGATGAAAACAATCAAAGAAAAAAACCCTTCCAAATTTTTAAAAACAATTGAATTTTACCCGGAAGAAGGAATGTATCATTTTGACGGCCATCGCGCTTGCAACACTCGCCTGACTCCAAAAGAAACCAAAAAAAACAAGGGACTCTGCCCTGTTTGCAAAAAAGAAATAACAATCGGGGTTTTAAATCGCGTGGAAAAACTGGCTGACCGCGAAGATGGCTTTGTTCCGTCCAAAGCAATACCGTTTGTGAGTTTGGTAGAGCTGGATAAAATTATCGGCGAGGCATTGAATATAAAATCACGGCAAAGCGCGGCGGTTCAGCGCGAATATCAAAATTTGATTAAAAAAGGAGGCAATGAATTTAATATTTTGCTGAATCTATCTTACGCCGAGTTAAAAAAAATCACTTTACCGGAGATTGTGGAAGGCATTCGCCGCGTGCGTGAAAAGGACTTGAAAATTGAACCGGGATTTGACGGCCAATACGGCCGCGTATCAATTTTCAGCCCCAAAGAAAAAATCGACCGGCAGAAAAGTTTATTTTAATAAATATATAAGCGAAGCTTGTAAATTTCGACGGGCTTCGCAAGCCAAAAACAAATTTTTGGCTTGCCTCATCCATTGAAATATTGATTTTATTGTCCTCGACGCGGTTACTCTGATGTTTCTTTGGCTGGGCAGTTATTTTTTCAAAAGGATACAGATTTAAAACCTAATCCAAAATCCATTTTAAATCGGTTTTAATTGACTCCATTGAATCCGCACTGACCGTGCGGATTTTAAATCTGTTTTCATCCGGATATCTTGTTCTTTTAATATACGAGATGAATTCTTGCAATTTTTCTTTTTCAATCGGACCATTCATTGTGTCATTCGACTCATCTTCAATTGAAATATTCTTTTCTCTAATAAAATACGACTCAATGATTTTTTCCCATTGGTCATCATAAATTATCAAATAATCCTGCTGATGCGCCGACTTTCTATTCATAATAAATTAAAATTCCAGTTAATGATGATTTTTTGACGCGCCTTTGATTTCAGAGTCCTCGCGTCCAAAAGTTCAATGTAATAAAATTCAATAAATTCGTTATTTGTGACTTTTTCCAACAAATCAGTTGGCCAAACAACATACTCATCGGCGTTAATTTTATAAATATACTTTTTTAACTCACTGTGTCGTCCGCTTTTGACAAAAAATTTTTCCAAATTTCCGCGATCAAATTGTACACTCACACCCTGTTCTATTATTTTTTTGTTTTGATAATTCTTAATAGCCGAGATACCGGCAGCAGCGACTAACCCTGTCAATATAATCAACTGAAAAATAATGAATATTTTTAATTTTAAATTATTCGCTTCACGCCTTTTCCAAAGACCAACAACCGCTCCTACCCATAAAACCAAAAAAAACAAACCAAAAAACCCAATAAACAAAAATTGGCGATTGAAAAAACTCGCCAATCCATCAATCTGTTCAACTGACAATTGCCCCCCTTGATTCAGCTTAAAA
>DOQH01000031.1 GCA_003514455.1 Candidatus Magasanikiibacteriota bacterium | reverse complement strand
GATTTGATTTTTACCGGCTCGCTCCACAACAGCGGTGAAAAATTACAACTTAAAGACGTTCAAAGTCGTGTTTTGGACGAAGTTGACGCGTCCAAAAAATGGTTTGCGGGTAAAACAGACAATGACAAAGAGTCAATGGAAAGGATTGATCCCTTGGCATCGGGCAATCTGGCTGAAAATTGGCAATCAACCGGTTTGCCGGTGCGCCGCGGCCATGACGCGAAAAATAATTTCATTTCAGGCACGCCTAAAAAATACAATTCATCATTTAATTATTTGAATGGCTCTACCGGCGCGGACAAAACACTTGCGGCGCAATTCAGTCCATATTTTCTAGGTGATTTTACTGTGGCCACCGGTACAACGCTCACAATTCCAGCCGGCATTATTATTAAATCAGGCAAGCCGGCCAATGGCGGTGGTAATTTATTTGTCTACGGCAATTTGATAACACAAGGCGCGGTAGAGTCCCCTGTTATTTTCACCTCTTATCGCGATACCAATGTTGGCGGCAATACCAATCCTTGGGATAATTCAACAATGCCAGCTCCGGGCGATTGGAACCGCTTGCAATTTTATCCAGGCAGTAGCGTCGTTTTGGCTAACACGCAAATTTTGTATGGCAATTATCGTTCCAAAATTACAGACCCGGATGGCGCGTTATTGGCTGACGGCGCTGTTCTCAACGCAATTGGACTTACTGTAAAGTGGACGCGGCTCACGGACACGGCGATTAATTTAATAAATTCATCCGGCACTTTTAGTAATTGTGTCATCGCGCAAAATTATAAAGGCCTGGCGGCGAGCGCGGGTCTGCTGGCTGTGAGCGATTGTTTGTTTGAAAATAACGGCTTGCAGGCAATGCATTCCGCTGGCGCTGATGTGAGTTTGAAAAATAATACATTCAAGAATAATGGCTGGGATAATGGTAAATTGGAATGGTGGAAGCAATCGTCTTACGGCCCGGTGGCTGTACGCGATGCTGTGCCAAAGTTGGAAGGAAACAATTTTATAGGCAATGTTGTTAATGCCATTGATTGGGGCGGCGCAATTTCAGCCAGCGGAACATTGGAGATAAAAAATGATTGGCCACTGGTGTCCAATGGCTTTACGGTCACGGCCGGCGCGACTTTGCAAATTAAATCCGGCGTAATTTTTAAAATGAAACCCGGAGCAAACATTATTGTGAATGGCGCCATTGAGGCGCTCGGTCTGTCTGACAAAAAAATTATTTTCACCTCATGGCGCGATGACAGTGATGGATTTGATTCCAATGGCGATAGTACCAGTTCCACTCCGAATCAGAATGGCTTGGAATGGGGGCAAATGAGATTTGAAACAGGCGCTACCTCTACTCTTGATAATGTAATAGTGCATTATGCCAATCAATCGCCCAAANNAATTACGCTAAAAATACTTTGAATTATCCGTCGATTGGTTTAAAAATTGACGCCGGTGCGCCGAAAATAAGTAATTCCACGGTGCAGACATTTAATGTCGGCATGCAGGCGGTTAACAACGCGGATTTATCAGGAGTGGATGTGAATTTCGTGGATGTGTTTTAATTTTTGAATGGGGCGTGTCTATCACGTCCCATTTTTCATTGGCTCATCAAAATCTCCGCTTGCGTCCGTCCACTAACCACCACTTCGGTGTTCACTGTCTGATAACCGCTTAATTCCACAGTCGCGGTGTAGGTGCCGCTATCCAAGCCAAAGAAAAAGGCCTGCCCTGGCGGAGTACAGCCCGAGGTAAAACTCACAGCCACATCTGACACCTGCGGCGTGCATTTATCGCTGTCAGTATTTAGAAATAGTTTATAACGCAGATATCTATCTCCGTTATGAGCTGAAGAGATATTGGAATCACTAGCAGTATAGTAAGTCGCGCTCGTGCCGTCCGGTCCTTTGTAGTTCCATGTTTCCGGCGCGGCCGCAACGGCTGTGGCGATTTGAAATTTTACCGGTGTTGTTCCGCAAGCCGGTGGCTGAGCCAATGGCTCCCAAATTAAATTAGTGAAATTACTGGCTGTGCCGGTGTCAAAAGTTGACGACTCCAAGGAGCCTGTTAAATAGTATTTGCCAGCGAATTTTGATAAAAATAAATCCCCTGCCGGATTATCTATCTCAACATTGCCATCTTGCGTCCAAAATTTTGTTTCATCAATAAATTGCGCTTGACCGGAACTACCAAACCAATCGGTTTGCCGCAAATATCCATGGCCGGTGGTCAAATCATCAGTAAAAGTATTTTTTGTAATTGTGATTTTCGCTCCCGACAATGGCAATTTTGTGGCGCTATCTTTTATTGTTGCCAAAAGTGAATTGGTAGTGTGGCTTTTTAAAATGAAAGTTAGGTCCTGCTGCGAATTTGGAGCCAAAGCAACAGGCAATGTTGGAATACTGCCGGAAATGTCGTATGATGACGCGCTTGGCAAAGCGAAAGAATATGTATCCCATTCCATGTTGGATAAAGTTTTTTGGCCGTCGCTATTGGTGCTCACAGTTTCATCATATTTATAAATATCAGGATTCGCGCCAATGATTTTTGAACCATTTACATCAATTGAAACACTGGATATTGCCGAACAAAGGATGTTTTGTGTTTTTAAATTAAAACTGCTGATTTTATCAATTGAAAAACTAATGTTCGTTACTGTTTGCGCCGCGACAGTTGCCGGTGGTTTTAAAGGATTTGGATTGCTTTCATTTGCTGAAATAGTATTATCAGCTGAATAGCCACTTTTTGTGGCTGTAATTTTAAATGCCTCCACTGCCGGCGGGATATCAATCAAGCGGAGTTCACCGTTATTGCCGGTCACATCATCAATTGTTAATTCCGCAACTCCATCTTTGTTTTCATCTTTTTCAATATGCACATTGGCTTGAGCTATTGCGCTGCCGGCAGAATCAAACACGGAAATAAACAAAGCTCCGCCGCCAGTGCCACTTTCCAAGCCCTCCGGCGCCACGCGTGTGTTTAAGATAACTGCTGTGGTTTGCATAGCGCAGGATGTGCAGGCCACAGTTACTTCGGCTTGTTTGGAGTCAGCTGGGGATAAATCATTGGGCGAGCCGCCAATAGTGCCGTCGAAAGGATCGTCAATGTTGCGGACAGTGGTTGTGAGCTTAAATGTCACGCCATTGCGCACTTTGGTTTGTTCATAAGTCAGAACACCGGAAGGTATGCCATTGGCAATTCCAACATTTTCATAAGGCAGATTACGAATGATTTCCAGCTGTTCATTGGCCAGTTGTGTAGATAAAACCTGAATTTTGCCGCGGTAGATGATTTTATAGGTATATTGAAACGCGCCAAAAATGCCAAGCATGACTAAAATCATGATGCCAATGCTTACCACCATTTCGATAAGCGTAAAACCGGAGTGTTTTTTGTATTTAAGCATAAAAAAGGGCTCTTGGTAAGATTATACCATATGTAGCTTAACTAATACAAAACATAGGTGGATAAAAGTTATTTTGTAGTATTATTTATTTTCCGACGCAAGATATTGTTGTTATTTAGTAAAAAATGAGAAAAAAAGAAAGAAGTTTGTGTTAAGATTTAGTTTCTTGTGGAACTTTTTAGATTGGCATTTTTTTGATAATGTTACTGGATTCCAACTCTTTACCATCCTCAAGCCATACTTTTTATTAAAGGAGCGCGTTTATATCTTTTTTGCACCTGCCTATTAGCAGACAGGTCTGCCTGCCGGCAGGGTCGCGGTGATGAGTCCGTAGTGCAAAAATGCATAAAAGCGAATCCATTATTCCCTTTTGTCCATTTTATAAACCAAGCCATAGTAAAGATTGTTTTGGTACTTATTCACAGGTTGTTCAAAAGTTATCCACAGTTTCATTTGTATAGTATAGTGTATACAAATTTTTAAGCAAACAAAAAATTGTATAGTATAGTCTATACAATTTTTGGTGGACCCACCGGGAATCGAACCCGGGCCTTGGCAATGCGAATGCCACGTAATGCCACTTTACTATGGGCCCATTGGATCAGTCATTTGTTGTTTTTTGCCCCCAGCATGAATTGAACACACATCTTGCCCTTAGGACGGGCCTGTTCTATCCGTTGAACTATGGGGGCAAGCACTTTCTAGTCATGCAGTTTCATTTGAAACAATTTTATGGCCTTTTTTTGTCTTTATTTTTATATTTTTAGCTAATCTTGTGAATTGACAAGCGTCGTCAAATTATTATCGCCATTCTTTCAGCTTAAAATCATTTTCTCGCTCTTTTTTTCACTACAATCATTCCTTCTATTTAATCACATCTTGGTCAGTTTGACAATCGGGATAACATTTTGTTAGTATTTAAGCAGGAACATTGGAGGAAAACAAATTAACAATAAGGGGGATTCAAATGAGCGGAATGATAATGTTCTTTGTACTCACGGCTCTAGTTTGCGGCGTGATTCTGGTTATGCTTGTTAAGAGCAATAAGCCCAAAAATGCCGACTCTCGAGCTGAGAAGCAAGTACAGAAGGATGTTGCTGCAGCTTCATCATCAAGTGACAAGGCGAGTAAAAAAGCAAAGGATCTTTTGGCTAGGGCGGCGGTTGGAACAGTGTGGTTTATTAGCTACATTGACGATCGAGGTCGCCGTGCCTATGGACTTTTTGTCCGCGGTGATAAGGGTGAAGCGCAGCTTGAAGTGTTGGACTGCGAAGAAGTTGTGGAATTCAATAGCCGAATTCCCATTCATTGCGGTCTGCTCAGAAGTTTCATTGTTGGGCTTGATGGTATTTTGGAGAAGTTTGTTATCGGTGGAGACATTGGTTGGGCTGGAACAGTGTTGCTTCGCACCTGTAATGAGGGGCAAGTGTATGCCGGTGGCTTGAAAGCCGCTTTGCGAACCGTGATGCTCAAATTGGCGCGGGCTGAAGATTCAAGCGAGAATAGAACAGCCGAGGATAAACTTCAAAGGATATTGGATCAAGCTCAAGGTGCCCCAATGTCATTAATATCGCTTAATCGAGATTCCCAGCTCTTCCTTCGATCGTCCTAGTTTAATCATTCCAGTAAAGCCAACACCCCCGCATTGCCACTCAGGCGATCGCGGGATTTTTTTATTCTCTTGTTTTTTTAGCTCAAAACGGTTAAAATGAAGTATATGCAAAATATAATTTTTATCATTTTAGGCGCGTTTTTGATAATCACTCCGGTTGTTTTATTTTTATTATACAAAAAATTACAGGCGCTTAATCAACCAAAAGACCAGCAAGGATTTTTGTTATTACAAAATCAACTTGTTGAGCTGACGCGCGCGGTTGATTTGAAATTGACTGAGACGCATAAATCAGTGCAACAGCAATATGGTATTAGCACGCGCGTGATTCAGGAAGTGACGGAAAAATTAACCAAATTGGAGGAAACCAATAAAAATGTGGCTAGTTTTGCCGAACAATTGCAGTCACTGGAAGATATTTTAAAAAATCCCAAACAGCGCGGAATCCTCGGCGAGTATTATTTAGAGACGGTTTTGAAAAATGTTTTGCCGCCGAAAAGTTTTGCCATGCAGTACAATTTGGGGCAGGATGAAGACGGACATGATTTAATCGTGGACGCGGCAGTATTTGTGAAAGATAAAATTATTCCGATTGATTCCAAATTTTCTTTGGAAAATTACAACCGCATTATCAATGAAAAGGATTCTTTGGAAAAAGAAAAATTGGAAAAACTTTTTAAACAAGATTTGAAAAATCGAATTGATGAAACAGCCAAATATGTCAAACCGAATCAGGGCACTACGGATTTTGCTTTTATGTTTATTCCGGCCGAGGCGATTTATTATGATCTGCTCATAAATCAAGTCGGCGGTATTAAAGTTAACACCAAGGATCTGATTGAATATGCCACCAATGAAAAACACGTTATCATTGTTTCTCCAACTTCATTTTTGGCGTATTTACAAACAGTGCTTCAAGGATTGAGGGCTTTGCAAATGGAGGAATCAATTAAAGATATTATTAAAAGAATAGGGGATTTGGGCAAGCACTTGTTATCCTATGATGATTACATGAAAAAGCTTGGCGGGCATTTGGGCACGGCTGTGAACGCGTATAATTTATCTTACAAAGAATTTAAAAAGATTGATAAAGATGTTGCAAAAATAAGCGGAGGGGAGAGCCAGATTGAAACGATTTTGATTGATAAGCCAATGGTGGAGGAGTAGGCGCTTGACATTTTTTGTTTATTTTTATATACTATTAATCATACATAATCTATCTATATTTTAAGCAGTTATGCCTAATAAACCAGCGGCCATTAAGGCCTTGCGACAAACAAAAAAAGCCACAGCCAAACACGAGAAAATCAAGGCTGGACTCGATCTTTTGATGAGAAAAATTATCAAAGCGCTTCAAGTCAAAGCCAAAGATGAATTGAAAAAATTGGCAGTGGAGTGGCAAAAGGCCTGCGACAAAGCAGTGAAAGGAAATGTGTTAAAGAAAAACACGGCCAATCGGATGAAGTCAAGATTGATGGCAAAGATTAACGCGATAAAATAAAAAAATCCCCTTTGGGGGATTTTTTGTTATTGGCAGATTTTGGCCACGAGCATTTCCAAAAATGAGGCATAATCTCCTTCACCTGTTTTGGCTTTGAGATCAATATCCAACAGTTCGCGATAAATTTCTTTTAATTTTGCAAATGAGAATCCCGGTAAAATCGCCAGGGTTTTTTTAACTACAAATGGATGAATGTCCAATGCCTTTGCGGCGTTGTCAGAGGTTGAGCCGGGATTAAGAGAAAAATAATCCTTGATTAATAAAAGTTTGCGCCATTGCCCGACAATTAAATTGAAAATTTTTCCCGGTTCCTCGCCATTGTCAAATTGAGTATGCAAAAGTTTTATTGCTTCTTTGGCTCGCCGCGCGACAAGGGCATCCAGAAAATGGAAAATATTATCATTGCTGGCTTCATCCAAGAAAAGATTCACATGTTTGAGCGTGATTTTTTTGTCCGTTTCTTTGGACAAATACGCCGCTATTTTATCAAGTTCATTGATAATCTGCCACAAGCTGTCAAAAGGATAATTGGTCAATGCCGTCAAGGCGTACGGTTCAATTTCCAAATTACGGTTGGTAATTTCCGTTTTAATCCATTGGTTTAATTTTACGCCGGATAGTGTTTCAAATTTTTGCGAGAATTTTTGTTTAGCTAGTGTTTCAAAAAGAGGATGAGAATTTAATTTGATTTCGCCTTCCCAAAAAATGACAACTGATGTGTCCGGCATTTTTTTGTTTTTTATCAATTCCAAAAGATTGGCCCACAAGTCTTTTTTTTTGCTTTCGGATAATCGTTCCAATACAGTAAGCCGTTTTTCAGATAAAAAAGGGCTCGTAACCATGGCCTCAAGCATTTCAGCCCCTTCGGCTTTGGACGCATCAAAAATATTCAAATTCAAACCCGACGGGTCGCGTTTGGCCTTGAATTCTTCAATCATTTTTTTTAATTGTTTGCGGCTGCGCCAAGTGTCCGAACCGTGGAGAAGTATCAACATATATAAATGCATTGTAAAACAAAACACCCATCCAGTCAAAGGATGGGTGTTAGTGATATTAAGCTATTCCATTAAGATCGCGAGCGAGCGTTGAGGCGAGAGACGGAAGTAATTTGCCACATGAAACGCTTTAACCATTAATTTTTCAATTTCATTCACTTCAAACTGTTTAAAGGTGGAGCCGACGCCTTGCAGTGATTTTTTTAATTGTTGTTCCAAGGCATCAGGTGTCACGATTTTCAAAGATTCAGCCAGTTGATCCATTGTGTCGGTCAAAGCGCGCAGATGTTCAATGATTTCCAGAGCGGAGTCCTCGGTTAATTTTTGACTGGCCAAGGCGCGTAAGTCATCAAGATGTGTTTTGGCTTCATCCAGCAGGAATTGCGCTTCGCTCACATCTTCGCCTTTTTTTTCCAGTTTAATAATGCGCTGTTCATGTTTTTTCACATTGGCCGCCGCTTGATTGATAAATTTTTTCACGCTCGCGACATTTTTCAGGTTATCGGAAATTTGTTGGATGTCATTCAATTTTTCCAAAACATTGTCTTGGATGAACGAGAATAAATCATCTTCAAATGAGGCGGATTTGATCTGTTCTATGGCCGATTTTATTTCATCCAACAATGTTTTCATTTTTTGGATTTCTTCCGTGGCATCAAATTTGAGCCGGGCGGCTGTTTTTTCCGTTTGAACAACCAACCGTTCGGTGGTAGCAATGCGAGCCGTAATCATTTTGAGAATTTGCGGAATGCGAGCGAGCTGTTCCAATCGCGGCATAAAGTCATTCAGGTTTTCAACTAAGGCAGGTAGTTGTTCCATAATATCTCTGATTTCATCATAAGTGGTGGCCGTTTTCGCATTGGCAATCAATTCTTTGGCTTTAGCCAGAGTGTCTTTCGCAGTCGTATCAACAATAAATCCCTTTTTTTCCAAACTGGCTATGCGCGTGTCCAGTGTTTTGATGTATTTTTCAAAATTTTTAACGCCATTCTTCATGTCCCGTAATGCTTGTTTTTGGAATTTTTCATCGCGCTCCCTTTCATTAATTTGGTTGTCGCTGTCAATGGCATCTTGATAGGCCTCACGCATAATTTGCATTTCTTCGCGTATGACCTCCATCACGCTCATTACATCGGTGATTTTGGAATCAACTTTTTGGATTTTGTCGCTCAAAGCTGCGATTTTTGAGAGCATGGCGCTATCTTTTAATTTTTTAAAGTATCTTTCAAACATACGGAGTTCGCGAAGTATGTCTTTTTTCTCCCGTTCAATCTGTTTAAACATGTCAGGTGATGGAGCCGGTTCTATTTTGGGCACAGGTTGTGTTTCAGTTGGTGTTTGCGGCAGGGGCATCGGTTCTACAGTTGGAATTGGTTTGCAAGAGGATCCGCCAGAAATGCAATAGCCATTTTTAGTGGTATTGTTGTCATAACACCAGTTGCCGCCTTTGTTAAGGCAGGTGGTTACCTGATCTTCTTGTTTAGGACATTGGTCAGAGGTTTTGACGATTGTGCCGTTGGAACAAGTATATGAAGATGGACACGGAGCGCCAACAACTTTTCTGGAACCATCAGGGCAGTAGGTGGTGATGGGTTCAGGTATTGGAGTGATTGTTGTTGTTTTTGTGGGGCATCCACTTATAGTGGTGGCGAATGATTTGTTATCCGGACAAGTCATTTGGCCAGTCGGTGGCATTACCGAGCATGGAGTGGCGCTACACCATCCGCTGGAATAGGAGGAGTAGGAAGAAGAAGATTTGCACCAATTATATCCTTTGCCAGTGCAATCAGATTCAGTTGAAGGCGTGGTAGGACAGGTTGAGCCGGACGGCACTTGCGTATTATCCCAGCAAGACATATATCCAGCTTTTGGCGATACCCAACAGACCTGATTGGCCATATTGCAGGAGCCGGAATAATTGTAACTACCGGTGCTCGGACACCATTTTCCCAGATATTTTTCACACTCTGTTTGGGTGCTTGGCCAAGTAAAATTTACTGGAGTTACAGGAGGTGTTTCAGTGCTTGTGCTCGGACAAGTTTCCGTTGCCGTTGCTGTACACCAGCCACTGCCATAAGTACTGGTGCACCATTTACGGCCTTTTGATGTGCAGGTGGCTTGGTCGTTGATCGGGCAAGTAGAGCCATTGGTCGCGCACCATCCTCCAGTGCTGGAAGAGTACGCGCACCATTCACCGCTTTGAGCTGTGCAAGAAGCCGCATCATAGGCCGGACATGTATATGTGGCCGATGAGTTATATGAACACCAGCCGGTAGCGCCATCAGAATTCAAACACCATTTATAATTGGAATTGGTGCAAGTGGTTTTGGCGTCAGTTTGAGCCGTGGTAGAGTAAGGACAATTACTGGTACACCAGCCACTGGTAGTGGAACTGCCTGGAGACACGCACCAAGTTTGACCTTGTGATGTACAGTCGGCTTCGTTGTATACCGGACATTTTTCAGTAGCGCTGTAAGTGCACCAACCCATGCCCCCGGATTGCGGAGTGCACCAACTACGGCCCTTGGAAGTGCAAGTTGCTTGGTCATTTATTGGGCAAGAGCTCGGAGGAGTCGCGCACCAGCCGGTTCCACCACCGGTTGAGGCACACCATTCGCCGCTTTGGCTAGTGCATTGAGTTTGTGGATCAGTTGTTGTTGCTGGTGGAGTATAGGATGATGTATCATAGGTGGGGCATGGTGACATTTGGCACCAACCTGTTCCGCCACTGCTTGGGTAGCACATTACTTGGTCAGCTGAACAGGTGGTTTGAGCCAAGGCCTGCCCAACTAAAAAAAGACTAACAACAAGCGCGGCAAACGCCATCATTAGCCCCGACTTATGAAGGAGTGTCCTCATATTTTTGAGTCAAGATTAAAAATAATTAAAATGATAATTTTATTATATCACAATCAACTTATTCACAGAATAGTTTTGTCAATCCTCTTTAAATTTAGCGCGAAGTTTTCAGTTTATTTTCTTTGATAAATCTGTCTATGGCCAGTTGTATTAGTTTGTCTGTCAATTTAGTATAGTTAAGTCCGCTCTCTGCCCAAAGCCGCGGGTACATGCTGATCGCGGTGAAACCGGGAATGGTATTTATTTCATTGACAAAAATTTGGCCATTTTTTTTCAAAAAGAAATCCACTCGGCCCATGCCCTCGCAACATAATGTTTGAAATGCTTTTACTGCCAGTTTTTGGATTTTCACGCGCGTCGCGTTGATTAATTTTGCCGGTACTTCCAATCGCGCGCCTTTATCGTCAATATATTTAGCGTCGTAAGAATAAAATTCGGCGCTGGGAATAATTTCTCCGGGTATTGAAGCGATTGGTTTGTCATTTCCCAACACAGAACATTCAATTTCTCGTCCGTTAATAAATTCTTCAATCAAAATTTTGGTGTCGTATTTAAAAGCGTAAGCGATTGCTTTGGTAAATTCATTTTTGTTTTTTACTTTACTAATACCTACTGATGAGCCCAAATTGGCTGGTTTGATAAATAATGGCAGACCCAGTCGTTTAACATTTTTTTCAAAATTGATTTTATCTGTTTTTTTAAAAACTAAAAATTTGCCAATGGGGATATCGGCGTCTCGCAACAGTCGTTTCATCACATCTTTGTCCATGCCTACTGCCGAACCCAAAACGCTCGCGCCGACAAAAGGCACATTAGTTAATTTTAAAAGTCCCTGCACCGTGCCGTCTTCGCCAAATGGGCCATGCAAAATTGGAAAAACCGCGTTAATTTTTTGTTTTTTTTGAGGATGTGCTAGATTGGTAATTTCTCCGTTGCTTTGAGGAAGCAGGGCAATCTTATCGCCTGATTTATCATTTAAAAACCAGCGGCCGGATTTATCAATAAAAATCGGAATGGGATTGTATTTTGTTTTATCCAGCGCGGAAATAACATTTTTTGCTGATTGCAAAGAGACCTCGTGCTCGGCCGAGCGGCCGCCAAAGAGAATGGCGATATTGAGTTTGCATTTTGTTGGCATAATTCCGAATTCTGAAAATTGGCGGAAGGGGTGGGATTTGAACCCACGGTGCCCTCGCGGACACAGCAGTTTTCGAAACTGCCGCACTAGACCACTATGCGACCCTTCCAAGCTCGGTTCACCACTTAAAATTATCAGATTTTCACCTGCTTGACAAGTCAGCTTAAAACCACTATACTTAATCTATGCTTAAATAGCGGGATAGAGCAATTGGCAGCTCGCCAGGCCCATAACCTGGAGGTTCCCGGTTCGAGTCCGGGTCCCGCAACCATCAAAAATACTCCTTTAAAGGGAGTATTTTTGATTATCTTGCTTTATATTTCAATAATCTCCAATGACGCCTTTACCGATGGGTTATCAGACGGTAAAAAAACGACCTGTTCCAAGTATTTTTTTTTAAGTTGTGTTAGAAATTCCTCGGCCCAAGAGGGGCTCAACACAGACACGTTGGAAAAATCCACTTCTATTTTTTCTTTTGGTTTGAGCTTATCAAAAAGATAGGCCTGGGCTGAAAGCCATGCGTCTCGGCCAGCCGGTCTTGAACTTAAAATGTTACCAAATTTTTTTAATTCCAATTTCATATTGAATGTTAAAATTTAATTAAGGCAATGATGCCGCGAATTTCTTTTTTTTGATTTGCAAAAGATGTTAATTCACTCTCAATATGGCAAACAGCTTGTCCTGATCCGAAATTTAGCTGCCAGCCTTGTTGTTCAAAAATCTTTTTTACGAATTTCAAACCATTGCCTCTTTGCTCCGGCGCGCGGCCGGAAATTCTTTCCGTAAAAGCGATTCTAATGGCCTCAATGTCATTCTTGATTTCTGGCCTGACTCTTTTGATGGTCGCAAAAATACCTTGGCCTCGATCAGATATTAAAATTTTGCGCGCGGTTAAATCCGCGACAAAATATATTCCGGCAACATCGCGCCAATTCCCCAGATTATGGTCAAAAGAATTGTTGCCAATCTCACCTACTACGGCAGTTAGTAAATAGGATAAATTTTCATCAAATTGACGTAAACAGTCTGCCAACAAATGATCCAATCGCGCTTGAAACACATCGCGCGTTGGNNTTGTTTTTTATTATTCATTGACAAATAAAACACTTTAGGCGGTTTTCCTTGTTTAATTATCAAGCCCTGTTTGATTAAATCGCCTAAATGCCTAAAAATACCAGTCGCATTTAAACCAAAATAACTGACAATTTCCTTAGGGGAAACACGCTTATTGTCAATAATATAAGCTAAAATTCTTTGTTTGGTGTCTGTTTTCATAGGTTGTATACTATACACTGTATATTATACACTGTATTATGTTTTTTGTCAAGGTTTCAAGCAAAAATACTCCTTTAAAGGGAGTATTTTTGGTCAAAAACCGGAAAGTCAAATTTTGGAGCTGTGTTTATGAAAAAGTTCGGACGTTTTTTCGGGACAAATAACGAAACGGCGAGGGGGGGCGAACAACGAACCAACGGACGGGCAAAAAAGGAAGGGGTCGGGGGAGGGAATTTTTTGCCCGTCCGCCTTTGTCACGACTCGTTCGTGATTGCGATTTTAAAAATTGGGGGGCTTTCTTTTGGTGAGCGGCGTTTTTTTGTGCCAGCGAAGCTGGCGCGCCAACTACACACTAATCACGTATCTTTTTCTCAATGGAGATAAAATTTTCCATATCTTTTTACTTTTTCTATAAGTATAACAAATTCTTCCAGCTACAATCGATGGCGAAACTCCAACTTCTGTGGCAAATCTATCTATCGAACTTGGTCTAAAATCCTTTTTTCCAATAAAATCATCATACTGTCCCTGCGGTATCAAAGTATCATTAGCAAACTTGTCAGCCTCATTCTCAAGCTCTAAACCATGATCATTGCCACTTTTTTTATAATCGATAAATTGCTCTTTCTTTCCGTGTTTCAATAAATGTCCAACTTCATGAAAAAACGTAAACCAAAAACTATCAATACAATGTCCTTTAAAACTCAGTTGGATTATTGGCTTATCTTGGTTTACCCACCATGCAGCACCGTTAACATGGGTATTTTTAAAATATGGAACCACTACTAATGCGACACCAAACCCTGTACAAATTTTTTCTAACTCTATATTTAATTTTTTGGAATCTTCTTCTCTCGTCAAAGATCTTAATTTTGGAATAGACGATTGTAGGAGCGCTCTGTCAAAACCCAGTGTCTCTATTTTTTGTGCCACCAACTCACCACAGCGCAACCAAGCTGCTAAGGATTCCTTGTTAACATTTTCATGTTTAGACTGTCTAAAAGCTGCAACTTGTATATTTGGCACTAAACTTAAAGAACTGACACTGAAAAAATTTAGTAAAGATTTTACTTTTTCTTTTTTGTCTCTAGTATTTTTAACGCACCCGATCTTTATTAATTCGGTATAACAGATTGAAAATCTATTTAAATGGATGGTCTCGTCACTAAGTTTTTTATTTTCTTCAAGACGAATTAAGTCCGCTTCATAATTTCTTTGTAAATTATTCCAAAAATTTGCCGATGTACCAAAAACACTTGCAAACTTTATGGCAGTTTCTGGTGTAATTGGATTTTTTTCTTGTATGATTTCATTTATTGTTTTTGGTGTTAGTCCGGTCCTAAGAGCTAAATCAATTTGAGACATCTCAAAAGAATCCAAAGTTTCTTGTAGAGTCACACCTGGATGAAAAATTTTGTTTGGATTGTAGTGTTCGCTTAAAAACATATTAATGATAATCAGTTCTAGGTTCGATAATTTTTATTTTCGTAATTGTTGTATAATCAGCTACTGCGCCATTTAGTGGCTCAAAAATCATTCTATATGGCTGAATCAAATTGACAGCGAAACAGCCACTGTAATTACCTTTCAGTGGGTGAAGTTTGAGTTGTGGTAATTTAGAGGCGTCATATAAATTTTCAAAAGCCTGTAGTTCTCTAATTCTCTGCATTATTTTTTCAGCCTGTTTATTGCCATATTCTCTGCTCAAATCATGATAGTCCTCGCAAAGTTTTTTCAGCTTTTCATTTTTAAAGGAAATTTCCATACAAACATTATGTGTCCACCATTATAATCTCATATTACACTACGATGACTAACATGTCAAGAAAGTTATTAACATGGTGGGTTAAGTATTTCTATTGACAAAATACACGAATATGCTAAAATTTGAAGTAGAAAACTGGTTACACAGTAATACCCATGCTTGATTACTGACACAATGAGGTACCGTGATTTTACCACATCGACATTGCGAAAAATTAACCTACTTTTAATTAAATTAATTTACTATGTCTAATTGCTGTTATAACGATGCGCCCGGAATGCAAGGTTGTCGTTCACGAAATGAACACGGCCCACTCCGAGCAAAGCGTGGTGACACTCTAATTCGTACAATTGAAAACATATATCAAATTGATCTGGGTGTTAGAAACGATATGCGTTGGGACACTTATAAAGAAAAAACCGGTGTCAGATCAATTAATGATTTGATAACCGGCAAATAGGCAGGATCCGACAAGTATAAAAAGAATAAGACACGGCTTATTCTTTTTTATTAAAACAGCCGCAGCAATCAATTATACTAAAAAATCACAACGCACCAGACAAATTTAATAACGCAATTTAAAAAGTTTTCCTAACAGATAACACATTGCTCGCAATCTTAAAAATGCTTATTAATTAGCAACCGACTAATACAATTTTAAGTCTATCCCCCATTTTTTCTTCATTTATCACCCCGAAAATTACTCTAGCATTACTATCCAAATTTTCCTTTAGCTTTTCACCAATAACACCAATTTCTTCCATTAAGACATCTTTTCCAGCGTAAATAACATAAAGAACTTTTTTTAGTTTGTTATTTTTATTAGCAAACTGATTTTTGACAAATAAATCATTCACCAAACCACCCACGTCACTTTTTGTTCCGTCGATAGAATTAAAAAAGATTTCACCAGCATTTTGGATAGTACTTTTTAAATCCGCAAAATCAACATTTACTACCCCAAACTTCATTACCAAATCAACCAAAGACGAAATCATTTCGCCAAGTAGTTTATCCACTCTTGTCAAAGCTTCGTTAGCAGATATTTTGTTCATCATTATTTTTGAGCTCTCTAACACTAGCACAGCATCAACATAATTTTCCAAAAATTCCTTATTTTTATTAGCTAAATCAATTTTATTTTTACCTTCAAAAGGAAACGGGGTACTTCCAACAAAAAATGTTAAAATATCATTTTCTTTCGCAATTTTTGCAATTTGGGCGACTTGATAATGGGTCGTATCGTTGGCTAAATTACCGATTAAGAATAGAGCGTTTGCACCGCGTATACTTTTTTCTATTTCACCACGTTTTTCTTCTATTGATTGTTTGACCACCGTTTCTATATTTTCAACTTTATCCAAGTTATATTCTTTTGTTAACTCAATCCTTTGCTTTACTCGTATTCTCGAAAAAACCTTACTATTTAATGCAACGGCGATTCTATCTATTCCAATATCATCAAAAGAATTTAATCTATCGAGAATATTGGCTCCACGACCACCAACAGACAGTATTTTTATGTTGAGATTATTTTTCGACATATTTTTTTATGCTCAAAATATTATTTATTACTGATTAACAATATACTTCCAACTGCAATATTTGGTATGCATACCATTTTACCAAAAACTTTTTTATCATAAAATGTACAGTCCGGACCCAAGAATTTACCTTTGATAGTGAAAACGGTTTTATCAAAATCGATATTTTCCGAATTTAAATCAGCGTATTTTTCAAACATATAACGCGTCCAACCCCCCCTCGTATTTTGCTGGTAATTGTTCCGGCTGTGCCGTGGTTGCCCAGAACCACTCATATTTTTGGTTATTTTCAAGGTTGTGTTCCTTATCCAAAATCCAAAATTTAACTCCGTCAATTTGTGATAAATTGGCGGCGAGCAGACCCGTCAATTCAACGGCTTGTCCTTTTAATTTTTCAGCTTCTGGCCTGGCTAAATCATTATACGAATAGCTGTTGCTATCTGTTTTGTCTGTTACTATTTTGTTTACTGATTTTGTTCCTGTCTAACCAAGCGGAAAAAATCGCTATCGGCGAAAATTTGGAAGAGAAGCGAAGCTTCTTGCAAAAAATCGGCTCGAACTGGACTCTCCGAAACAAAATCGTGAGTTTTCAAGCCCTAAACGAATGGAAAATCAAATCCTGGAGTATATTTATGATTTCGCTCGAACCTATTTTATCAAAAATTCCTAAAAAATCAATCGCTCCGCCCCGCCGTCGCTCGCTCCGCTCGCATGCCTCGCAGAAAAATTTTCTCTACATTTTTTATTTTACGCGCGCCAATCCTTTCTTTTAAAAGGAAGAGAAAATTTTTCTGCTTGACTCCACGCTCAACCGCGCGGGGCGGCGGGGCTTCGCTTCGGCT
>DOQH01000006.1 GCA_003514455.1 Candidatus Magasanikiibacteriota bacterium | reverse complement strand
GCTCTACCAGCTGAGCTACAACGGCATTAAATTGTTAAATTCTATTCCTCCATCTCTTCAATCCTCTGCTTGAATTCCGGCAGTTTTTGATTATCAGGATTGGTTAAGCGGAAACGGTCATAAACCTCTTGCGCCAAATCTACATCTCCAGTAATTATACTCATTTCCAGCAATTGGTCAAGGTATTTTGGATTATTGGGCTCAATTTCAGCCGCGCGCGCGAAATTGCGCAAAGCCGCTGCCGGGCGCTTGGCTGACGCGTACATCCTGCCCAAATCGTAAAATCGCACAGCCAATTTATCATTCAAACGCACTGCCTCTTCAAAATATCTGATTGCCTCGGCCTTTTTCCCCTGCGCTTCAGCCACCATGCCCAAATAATTATACACACGATCTTCATCCGGCTTGAGTTTTGCCAAAAATTCAAATGTCTCTTTTGCTTCTTTTAATTTTTCCATTGCCAAATATGTTTTACCAAGTCCGCGATACGCATCGGCTTCGCGCGGATTGGTCTTAATCACTTCAATAAATAATCGTTCGGCAGAAGGCAGATCGCCGGCTTCGCGGCTTTTTTCAGCTTGTTTTAAAGGATCGCCGCTAGAACTAGCCGTGCTTGGAGCCGCTGCTGTTTTTTTCTTAACCGCGCCTTTTTTTGATTTTATTTCCTCTGCTGATTCTTTCACTTCTTTTCTAAATTCAGCTATCACTGACTTTTTGTACTTCTCTTGCAAATTATGCACAGACACGCGAAACCTGCCCTGCGTCGCCAACCAACCTTGTTTAAAAAATCCGAGATACTTTGACTGACTTTTTAATTTAACACCCAGGATACTCAAATGCCGCAAAAATTTCTGAAATTGTATTTCTTCTTTGATTTTCGCTTGTTTTACTTCCGGCAATTTTTCAGTATCAAGCCCGGTCATCTGTGGAAATTTACGCACGACAATAATTACAATCGCGGCCAAACTGATGAAAATTAAAAAAATTGGAAAAAAAGAATAAAACATACTTTATCAAAACTTTGACGCAATGGACAATAAAGACGCGAAAATATCTTTTTTAGTACTGGCCCCACCAACCAAGGCACCATCAATCTCCGCGTATTCCAAATAGCTCGCGATATTTTTATCATTCACACTACCGCCGTAAAGCACACGAACATTTTTTACACCAATCAATTCAGCGACTTTTTCTTTTATCAATTGATGCATTTCCACTGCTGTTTCCGGATCGCAGGCCTTACCGGTGCCAATGGCCCAAACCGGCTCATACGCGATAATAATCTCCTGCCCCGCTCTCAACTTGCCAAGACCAGTCAAGGTCTTTTTTAACTGCTCAACAACGTGCGTAGCGGCTTTCCCTTTTTTTCTCTCAAATTCATTTTCACCAACGCATAAAATTGGAATCAATCCGGTTGCCAAAGCGGCTTTTACTTTTTTCCCAACCATCTCATCGGTTTCTTGAAAATAACCACGGCGTTCGCTGTGTCCGACAATCACATATTCACAACCAATTTCTTTTAAATCCACTGGCGAAATCTCGCCGGTATACGCCCCACGATTGGTCCAAAAACAATCTTGCGCGCCTAAACCAATACCACTCTTTTTAGCCAACGTACTTAATTGATTCAAAGCCGCAAAAGACGGGCAAATAACTACCTCGCCTTTTTTTCCCACCGCACCAAAAAGTTCCACCGAATTCTTTGGCGAAAGATACATTTTCCAATTGGCAACAATTAATTTGGACATATACACATTATACTCGTTTTCAACATCTTCTTCAATTCTAAATTATCTTTATATGGCCCAATGGCTGATAAACGCAACCGTGGCATTTGAAAAACTTGATTAGCAATTTTTTGAACCTCTACTAATTTAACAGCGCGATAAAGCGCTAATTCCTCTTGCGGAGTCCTGATTTTCTTTTTTAAAAGCGCGCTCCGGCCATACCACTCGGCTTGAGCGCTGGAATCCTCCAATTGCAAAACCATGTGTCCGGCCAAATTATCTTTGGCTGTTTTCAATTCATCCGCGGTAACTCCATACTTTTTAATTTTTTCCAATTCCTCAATAATCACTTTCAACGCCTCTTTCATTCTGCTTTTGTCCAGTCCGGCTCTGATCACCAAATTGCCTGTTTCGTGATAACGATTCATGCCCGATTGAATCACATAGGCCAAACCGCGGCGTTCGCGCACCTCGGTAAAAAGCCGCGAACTCATTGTCGCTCCCAAAATTATATTCAACATCGCGAGAGTTGGTGAACGCGGATCATCATATGAAAATCCCGGAAAACCCATGGCAATGTGGATCTGATCAGTTTTTTTAAAATTCGCGGTTACTTCCACGGCTGATTTTGTGGAAAAAGAAAATGTGGAAAACAGCTGCTTTGATTTTTTGAGATTGGAAAAAGAAAAATATCTATCAATCAGCTGACGAGTATTTTTGACAATCTTTCCGGCCACAACCAAAACCAAATTATGAGGATTGTAAAATTGATGATAATAATTAAGGATCATCTCGCGGCTCAACGCACGCACTGTTTCCGGCGTGCCGCCGACATCTCTGCCCAAAGGATGATTTTTATACATCAATTCCTCAAACAACTGCTCAACATACATGGTCGGATTATCTTTGTACATGTTCAATTCTTCAATAATAACGCCTTTTTCCCGTTCAATTTCCGCGGCGTCAAATTTAGAATGCCACAACATGTCTGAAAGCAAGTCCAAGGCCAGCTCGGTTTTGTCAGCGCTGACTTTGACATAATATCCCGTGTGATCTCGACCTGTATAGGCATTATACTCTGCTCCGACTTTATCCAGTTCGCGCGAAATATCCAAAGTGGACGGCCGTTTGTCAGTACCCTTGAACATCAAGTGTTCAATAAAATGCGAGATGCCGTTTTGTTTTAAAGTTTCATAGCGCGAACCAACCGGAAACAATGCCAAAACAGTCACTGCCTCGGTGCCGGCGACCGGGACGGTGAGTAAATTTATTCCATTTGATAATTTTTGTTTACGATACATATATTCATGGGCTCGACATCTGCCTCCGCCCATTCAAAATTCCTACCACCTTCCGCTTGATCCTCCTCCGCCCGAGCCGCCGCCGCCAAATCCGCCAAAACCTCCTCCGCCCGAGCCGCCAAAGCCACCACCGCCAAAAAACATTCCGCCGCGGCCGCCTTTGCCCCAACCATCAGGGCCTTTTTTAGACGCCTTGTAATCAATCAACAATCCCAGCAATCCCAAAATGATTGTCAAAATTACTGTCCCAACAGTCGCGAATAAAATCAAACCGATTATTAAACCTAAAATAGCGCCAAATAACCCGCCCGGCCACCATTTTTTGCTTTTACTGAAATAATGAGCGATAATTTCCATTAAACCTAAAAACAAAAAGAAAAAAAGATAGCCAAATTGATTGACAACACGGAATAAACTGTTTTTTTCATTTGTAGTTGTCAGTCGCCCGCTCACATCCTCGCCCCTGATGGCCGCCTCAATCGCGCTAACTGATTGCAAAACCCCGCTGTCATAATTGCTGTTTTTAAAAGCAGGCGTCGCTATTTTATCAATAATCTGCCATGCAGTGGCATCTGGCAAAGCACCCTCCAATCCATATCCAACTTCAATCCGCATCTGCCGATCGTCTTTGGCAATTAAAAATAACACTCCATTGTCAGCGCCCTTTTTCCCCATCCCCCACTCTTCAAATAATTTCACGGCAAAATTTTCAATCGTATCGCCCTGCAAATCAAGAACCGTCACCACGGAAATTTCATGTTTGGTTTCTTTTTCAAAATTACCCAAATCCTGCTCCAATTGCGTTTTAGTTGCCGCGCTCAACATTGACGCGTAATCGCTCACATATCCTTGCGGCGCGCCGGGATTATAATATGCTAAAACAAGGGAAGGAAAAAATAGTGAAAAAAATAAAAACGCCGAAATTTTACTTTGCATAATTTCACAGTACAAGGATGCGCCAATATCTTTTTTTGCAGTCGCGGCGACAGTACGCAGCGCAAAAAAGATTTTGGCGCACCAGATTCTTTCAACTCTACTCTATCTTTAGATCCACTTTTGGCGCTGTTTCCGCACCTTTGACTGCTTCAAACATGGTTCGCGGACTGAATCCAAACCAGCCGGCAATCATATTAGTCGGAAATGTCTTGACTTTAATGTTAAACACTTTCACGGATTCATTATATCGGCTCCGCTCTACACTGATGCGATTTTCCGCGCCCTCCAATTGAGCCATCAAGGTCTGCACTGTTTCATTGGATTTCAATTGCGGATAATTTTCCATAATCACCAACAATCGTGACAAGACACTTTCTACGCCATTTGCCGCCGCCACTTTGGCTTCCGGACTCACAGCTCCGGCATATTTAGTGCGCGCTTCTGCCAAATCACCAAATACTGTCTGCTCCTGTTTCAATACCGANNGCCGTGGTTACGGTTTCATTACCCCGCACCAAACCGTTGTACATGCTCACGAGCGCCAAAGCGATAATAATCGCAATGCCGACAATTCCGAGCGCTATCTTTGTTGTCTTAGACATAGACAGTAAATGTTATATTATTTAACTTGAATTTTGGAATACAATTGAGCAATAAAATCTTTGCTTGGAATCTTCGCGCTATCGGTTGTATCAGCTCCTTTTGCTTTCACATCATCAATGCCGCCAATACTGACCATTAACATTTTATCGCCTGGCATCTTCATAAAACTGTATTTGGAAAGAGCCCATTTATTTTCTCCACCTGAAGAATCCAAGCACACTGTAATAAAAGCCAAATTGGCGAAATTATTACCTCCGTAGGCCTCATCGGTAATTGCCGGATCCGCGACAGCGCACGATCCTTTGTATTTGTTTTCAATGACTTTTTTCTGCTGGTTATAAAAGGCCTGGGCAAATTCCGCGGCAGACAAAGCGGCTTCGGCTGAATCAAGCTGGCCTTCTATAAAATCAACGCGCGAGATATTGAGTTTTGGTTTTCCAACATTCAACGCAGTTTTATTAATTGGACTGTTAATGTCATCAAAACTAAACACCACCCCACTACTGCCCAATACAGAATCCAAATTGGACAATACAGCGCCTTCAACCGGCAAGTACAAGGCGCTTAATCCAGGCAGTTTATCCATTGATTGTTTTACCCAACCGTCCTTATCATATTTACTAATATCAAATCCTTCATCATCGTGACACCCATATACATAAGGAGGCGCCACATCGGCAAATCCTGCGGCATAACCGGCTTTGTATCCTTCGTCGTAAAGAGCTGTGCCAGCTTTGTCACCTTTGGGTGTTTCATCATAAACCACTATAATGGCGCTCTTGGCTGTTTTACCCAAATCCCCGCCTTTCCAATACCCCTCTTCCCAGGTCTTGCCCTTGCTACCAACTACTGTTCTGGTTTCATCTAAACAGGCGATATTCTTTTTCCACGATGTTTGTATTTTAAAACGATAGGTACCGTTGCCGGTAGGATTTTGAAATTTATCCTCACCGGTTGTGCCAGTCAACACCATGCCTTCCGGAGCTGGGAAAGGGCCTTTATAATTTGCTCCACTGACAACACTAGCACCCGCGCTTGGTTGAGACCCGCCGACATAACTGGTGGCTGGTTTTTCCGTTACAGGAGTCGCTACTTTTTTCGCGGCCACAACAGTTATAACTCCTTTTTTAATAGAACGGACTTCTTTACTTGTTACTTTACCGTTCTTTGCGGTTACCAATGTCATCTTGGCTTCCACAGTGTATTTGACATTGCCTTTTTTCTCAAATGGACCGGCTGTTAATTGGCAAAAATAAAGGTTTTCACAAGTTTGTTTTACGCCGCCAACATCAATTGTTATTGAAGAAACAGGTTCTCCCACTTGAACCGAGGCCAAAGCTGTTAGATCCACTGTTTGTTGAGTATCAATTTTATTTGTTGATGTAAAAACTGAAAGTGTGATTGGCGTCCTAATTTTTTCTTTAAGCACAGCTGAAGGAGCCACCACAACAATCACTCCTTTTTTAACAGTACGGGACTCTTTTCCATTGGCTGATTTCATCTTTGCTTCAACTGTGTATTTGACATTACCTTTTTTATCAAACGGGCCGACGTTTATATCGCAATAATAGGCATTTTCACAAATTTGTTTGTTGCCACCAAAATCAATTATTATGCTTGACACTGCCGCTCCCAAATGCGAAGAAGCCAAAGCCGTTAAAGAAACCATTTGTTCGGTATTTATTCTATTTGATGATGTAAAAACTGAAAGGGCCGGCTGGGTAGCGGCATCAGCAAATGTAATGCCAAAACTAGCCAATCCCAATCCAGTTAAAAGCGTGAAAATAAAAATTTTATATTTCATAATTTTAAAGAATGAATTTAAATTAAAGTAAATAAAACATAATTAATGTGTTTCGACCTTTACTTAATCTCTTCTAATTGTTTATAAATTTCTTGCAGACGCTTTTCGAAATCGGCAATAAATTCTTTATCAACCGCGTCTATTTCCAATTGACCAAATCGATGCTCAACTTTGCCTGTTTTAGGATTTATGGAGAATTCTTTACCCTCAAAAATATAAGCCAGCTGGCTTCTGATTTCAGCGATTTGTTTATTCAACAAATCTTTTTGCGCGGCCAGATGTTCTTTTCTTGCTTCCAGTGGAGGATTGGGGTTCATATTAAATTTTTTCTAATAAATAATTTTTCAATTCCGCGATGGCGACACGGTCTTGCTTCATTGTGTCGCGATCGCGCACCGTCACTTTTTCATCTTCCGCTGATTCAAAATCAACAGTGACGCAATAAGGCGTGCCAATTTCATCCTGACGGCGATAGCGGCGGCCAATTGAGGCGGCGTCATCATATTGAATATTCCAAAACTGACGCAAATCTTGCGCGATGGCGCGCNNTTCTTCTTTGGCTGATTCAGTGGTAGTGGTGCGACCGCCCTTGACTTCTTCATATGCAGACACAAGCGTTGCCAAAACACTTCTTTGCAATCCCAGCGACGGCTCAATCACATGCGGGATAAATTTTTCCCCTGTTTCAGCGTCCAAATAACTCAAATCTTCGCCGCTGAATTTTTGATGGCGAGATAAATCAAAATCAGTGCGATAAGCCAATCCAAACAATTCTTTCATGCCAAATGGAAAATTATATTCAATGTCAATCGTGCGTTTGGAATAAAACGCGCGTTCGCTATCCGGAATTTCGTGAAATACCAAGTCGCTTTCTTTCAATCCTAAAAACGCGCACCATTTTTTCATCATTGTCAACCATTGTTCAAAATGCTTTTCCCAATCTTTTGGATTGATAAAATACTCCACTTCCATTTGTTCAAATTCGCGAATGCGAAAAATATAATTTTCAACCGTGATTTCATTGCGAAAGGCCTT
>DOQH01000003.1 GCA_003514455.1 Candidatus Magasanikiibacteriota bacterium | reverse complement strand
TTCTTTAATATCTTCGGCTCCCAAATCAATCAATTTCAATTCCAATTCGTCGTCTTTTGGTTTACTCAATCTCACCACACCCAATCGCTGAAACTGCCAAGCCACAGCGCCTGACTGTGCCAAAACTCCGCCGTGACTTTCCAATAATTTACGCAAATCATTAACTGTCCTATTTTTGTTATTGGTCACGGCCTCAATCATTATTCCAACTTTTCTCGGCCCAACACATTCGTATAACATTTCGGACAATTCTTTCTCTCCATCAGCTCCAGAACCGCGCGCCACCGCCCGTTCAATCGTGTCTTTGGGCACGCCGGCAACTTTGGCTGAATCCATGGCCATGCGCAGTTTGAAATTTTTTTCCGGATCTCCACCCGAACGAGCGGCCACGCTAATGGCGCGCGAATGTTTGGTAAACACCGCGCCTTTTTTAACATCAGCCGCGCCTTTGGCATTCTTGATTTTCGCCCATTTGGAATGTTTGGACATATCTTACATCCATTTCAGTTTAACAGAAATTAAAAAAGCCGGCAACCGAGGTGTCGTTGACTTGCGTCTGACACACTCAAGGTTGCCGGGTTGAGAATCGCCGACTAGCGGAGCTTTTTCTCCGTGTCTTCAAATTCGCGGTCAATTTTCTTCTCCATCTCCTCGAATTGGAGATCGATCTTCTTCTCCATTTCTTCTAATCCGGAGCCACTCGTCGACGATTCATCATCGCAATCTTCGCACACGACCTCCACTTCGGTCACTTTCACGCGACCGCAGAGTGGCTGGCCGATACTGTCAATCAAGTACTCAGGGGACATTCCCCTGACAAAAGCTGAACCCGATGGACATTTCAGCCCAACGAGTCCCCCCAAAAGTTCCATATTCAGCTTTCCCTTGCGGGCGTCTCCCGCAAAGATGCTGAACCCTGTCTGCGGAAGACAGATGACCAGGTAGCCATCGGGCCGGAAACCTATCGTCTCGGAACCCCACTGCTTGCGCAGTTGATCCTGAATCGTCCCATCAGAGGAAGTAACTGGCGCGGACACGGCAGAATCAGTCTTCGTTGTGGCACAAGCACCACCTATGAGCCCGAACAGAACTACCGCCAAAGCGGCCAACAAAATGCGCAACATGATTTTTCTCCTTTTTGCGCGTTATCTTGGCTCGGGACACCATATCCCAAGCACTCAATTTAAGAGGCAAAAGTTGTATCCTAAATTGAATGCTGGGATTGGGCTAGATTTAGATTAAAAAGAGCTTATTGAATATAAATATAGCCAATATAATAGTATATCATATTTTAGCTATTTTGTCAATACCCACCAATTTAAAACCTCATATTTTAACCAAAAACCCCGATTGCTCGGGGTTTTTACACATTTTCCTATTTACCGTGAAACCCTGTCCCGGCCGGAATCTGCCGGCCGATAATCACATTTTCTTTCAAGCCCTCTAATCGGTCAATCTTGCCGGTCACCGCCGCGTTAATCAACACTCGCGCAGTCTCTTGAAACGAAGCGGCTGACAAGAAACTCTGCGTGGTCAATGACACGCGAGTCACGCCCAACAGCAATTCCTCGGCCTCGGCCAATTTGCCTTTAGCTTTTTTCGCTTTTTCATTTTCCTCAATCAACTGCGCCTTTTCAATAATTTCACCAGGCAACAATTCCGTATCCCCGGCTTCATGCACATACACGCGCGAGAATAATTGCTTGATAATCAATTCCACATGCTTGTCATTCAATTTCTGGCCCTGCGAAGAATAAATGTGTTGAATCTCGCTCAAAATATATTTTTCCACTGCTTGTCGGCCTTGCAATTGATACAACATAGCCAAATCAAGATTGCCGTCTGTGAGCTGGCCTCCTGCCGCCACCAAATCTCCTGTTTTCACCCATAAAACATAGCCGGCCGGAATCACATATTCTTTCACTCCTTCCACATTGGCCAAAATTTTCACCTTGTTTTTTTCTTTCACCACCGAACCGCCGTGTACTGCTTTCACTTCCACGCCGCCCTTGCGAATAATAATTGTTTGTCCTTCAACAGCTGTCACGCCTTCTTCCACTCGCACCTCATCATTTTTGGAAAAGGCATAAATATCTTCTTTTATCGCCTGATATTTAATTTTAATCATCTTCTGTCCAAACCGGCCTTCCAAAATTGTTTTGCCCTCTGCTGATTCAATCACCCTTTGTTCCAAAGCAGTCACCTCAACAGTGCCCGCAACATCAGTCATAAAAGCGCGGCGTTTTGGCGGACGCACTTCAAACAATTCTTCAACGCGAGGCAAACCCTGCGTAATATCTTCGCCGCCGACCACGCCACCGGTGTGAAAGGTACGCATGGTCAACTGCGTGCCAGGCTCGCCGATGGATTGCGCGGCAATAATCCCAACTGCCACACCTTTGTGCACCAAATCATTCCGACCCAAATCCAAACCATAGCACTTTTGGCAAATGCCTTTTGGCACGCGGCATTTCAAAACAGACCGTACGCGAATTTCTTTCAAATCCAACAAAGCAATCTCCCGAGCAATCGCGTCAGTAATAATTTCGCCGGCTTTAATAACAATTTTTTCTGTTTTGGAATCAACAATATCTTGCAAAACTGTTCTGCCCCAAGCGCGAGTGTGCAATTTTTCACCCATCTCGTCGCTTTCTTCTTTAGTGAGCAGGATTCCTTCTTCATCTCCGCAATCCTCAGAATTAATTACCATATCTTGCGCTACATCCACCAAACGACGAGTTAAATAACCGGCGTTTGCAGTACGCAAAGCAGTATCAGACAAACCCTTGCGAGTACCGTGAGTGGAGATAAAAAATTCCAATACATCAAAACCCTCTTTAAAACTGCCTTTTACAGGCAACTCAATAATATCGCCGGCAGGATTTGACACCAAGCCCTTCATACCAATAACCTGTGTCAATTGCCCCCAACTGCCGCGAGCGCCTGATTCAATAATAGTGGACACAGGGCCAAAAGGTTTTAAAATCCCGCGACTGGCTTTAACCACCTGATCTTTAATATCAGACCAGACCTCAATCACTTTGCTGTGTCGTTCTTGCGCGGTCAATAAACCTTCGGAATATTGATCTTCAATTTCTTCAACGCGGCGATCGCCTTCATTCACAATTCCGGCCTTGGCTTCCAACCGTGGAAAATCATCCATACCCAAAGAATAGCCGGATTTTGTAATGTATTTGAAACCGAGTTCTTTAATAACATCCAAAACCTCGGCGGTTTTTTCCTGACCGCACATTTCCAAACACAATTTCACGATTTCACCCAATTTTTTGGAACCAACGACTTCATTGTAAAAAGGCAAATCATTTGGTAAAGCGTTATTGAAATACAAACGGCCAACAGTTGTTTCCACCATTGTTTTGGTTCCGGCTGGAAATTTGGATAAATCCTTAAAACGCACTAAAATCTTTTCTTGCAAAGTAATAATGCGCATTTTGTAAGCCAAATCCGCTTCTTGAGAAGAACCGAAAATTCTTACAGCATCCTTTTCCATCATCAAGGTGGTGTAATAGCAACCCCAAGCAATATCTTGCTTCGGAGTCACTACCGGCTGGCCTGTTGCCGGTTTTAACAAATTTTTGGCAGAAAGCATTATTTCTTTGGCTTCCAGTTTGGCTTGTTCTGTCAAAGGCACATGCACGGCCATTTGGTCGCCATCAAAGTCAGCGTTAAAAGCAGTACACACCAAAGGATGAACCTGAATGGCTTTGCCTTCAATCAAAATCGGCTGAAAGGCCTGAATGCCCAAGCGATGCAAAGTTGGCGCGCGATTCAAAAGCACATGACTGTTTTTAATAATTTCTTCCAAAATATCCCACACTNNTTGGGCAAACCGCATTGATGAATTTTCAAATGCGGACCGACCACAATCACGGAACGGCCGGAATAGTCAGTGCGTTTGCCAAGCAAATTCTGGCGGAAACGGCCTTGCTTGCCGCGCAAAATATCAGCCAAAGAACGGAGCTGGCGGCGCTGTCCGGTGGAAGCGGTAACAGTTTTACTGTGACGCGCGCTGTTATCAATCAAAGCGTCCACTGCTTCTTGCAACATTCTTTTTTCATTGCGGCAAATAACTTCCGGAGCGTTCAATTCCATCAACCGCTTCAAACGGTTGTTGCGATTAATCACGCGACGATACAAATCATTTAAATCAGATGTGGCAAAACGGCCGCCGTCCAAAGCCACCATTGGCCGCAAATCCGGAGGAATCACCGGCACGATAGTCATAATCATCCATTCCGGTTTCACTCCATTGCGTTCCAAACTTTTCAATAATTTCAAACGACGAATAATTTTTTCTTTGCGAGCTGGCGAGGCCTCAACTTGCTCTTCTGTTAATTTTTTAATTTCTTTAACCAAATCCATTTGCCCGAGTAAAGAGCGCACTGCGTCAGCGCCAATGCTAGCTTCAAAAATATGACCGAAACGCAAAGACATTTCTTGATATTGCGCTTCGCTCAAAATTTGCAAGGGCTTGATTTCTTTGATTTCTTTTTCAGTTGTAACAAATGTTTCTTCAAGTCCTGACAATTTTCTATCGCGCTCTGCAACTAATTTTTCCAATGCTTTGGCATCAACGCCTTCCATTTTTTTCATCATTTCATTTTCAATGGCCTTGCGTTTTGATTTGTATTCTTGACGAACTTGCTCCAATGTTTGATTTTTCAAATTTTCATCAACTGAAATGATGATAAAATTGGCAAAGTAAATCACCTTTTCCAAATTCTGAATGGAAATATCCAGAATCGTGCCGATCTTGGACGGAATACTGCGCAAAAACCAAATATGGGAAACCGGTGAAGCCAAATCAATGTGCCCCATGCGCTCGCGGCGAACCAAAGAATGGGTCACTTGCACTCCGCATTTGTCGCAAGTAATTCCCTTGTATCTGATTTTTTTATATTTTCCGCAATAACATTCCCAATCCTTGGTGGGGCCGAAAATTTCTTCGGCAAACAAACCGCCTTTTTCCGGCTTTTGCGTGCGGTAGTTAATGGTCTCGGGTTTGGCAACTTCGCCAAAAGACCACGCCTTAATCACCTCAGGCGAAGCCAGACGGAAGCGCATGGCATCAAATTCTATTGTTTTTGGTTGTTCGTGATACATATTTTTATGTTCTTATTCTCTTTATCTGAAATCGCGCTCGGGTTCCGTCTGTACTTTGTCGTCGACCTTTACGACATCGTAATCGCCTTTTTTGGTTTCGCTTTTACGCAATAATTCAATATCCAATCCCAAGCCCTTAAGCTCGCGCACCAACACATTGAATGATTCAGGAATATTCAAACGAGTAATTGGTTCGCCTTTGATAATTGATTCGTAGGCCTTGGAACGGCCCGGCACATCATCTGATTTAATCGTCAAAATTTCCTGCAACATTGCCGCCGCGCCATAGGCCTCTAGAGCCCACACTTCCATTTCACCAAATCTCTGGCCGCCAAACTGCGCCTTGCCGCCCAATGGTTGTTGAGTAATCAAAGAATATGGCCCGATGGACCGTTGGTGGATTTTATCTTCCACCATGTGGTTCAGTTTCAACATATATATGTAGCCCACAGTGGCTTTGTGATCAAACGCCTCGCCTGTGCGGCCATCATATAATTGCACCTGACCATCGGTTGGTAAACCTGCCTTGGCCAATTCTGTTTTAATTTGTTCTTCTGATAATCCATTCAAAACAGGACTCGCGGCTTGATAACCCAAAGCATTCGCCGCCAAACCCAAATGCGTTTCTAAAATCTGACCGATGTTCATACGAGAAATAACACCCAGAGGACTTAAAATAATATCCACAGGCGTGCCGTCTTCCAAATGCGGCATTTCTTCATCGGGAATAATACGGGAAATAATGCCCTTGTTGCCATGACGGCCGGCCAATTTATCACCAACCTGAATTTTGCGCATGTCAGCAACAGCCACCTGAATGGATTTAATAACACCAGGTTGCAACTTGTCGCCATTTTCCGCGGAAAATATTTTAATGTCTACAACTTTGCCGTGTTCGCCATGTTCCAAATACAATGAGCTGTCGCGAACATCGCGGGCTTTTTCACCAAAAATCGCGCGCAACAATTTTTCTTCGGCTGATAATTCCGACTCTCCTTTTGGAGTGATTTTACCAACCAAAATATCGCCGGAAGTAACTTCGGCGCCAATGCGAATAATTCCTTCACTGTCCAAATTTTTTAATTTTTCTTCACTGACATTTGGAATGTCAGATGTAATAATTTCAGGACCGAGTTTTGTTTCACGCACATCAACCGTGTAATTTTCAATATGAATTGATGTGAAAAAATCCTTTTGCACCAGCCGCTCGGAAAGAATAATGGCGTCTTCAAAATTGTAACCGTCCCAAATCATAAACGCCACAAGTACATTGTGACCCAAAGCCAATTCTTGACCTCGGCTGATTGCCGGGCCATCAGACAATCCGGATCCTGCTTCCACGCGCTCGCCTTTTATAACAATAGGATGCTGGTTGATACAGGTGGAGGCGTTGGAACGGACAAATTTGCTCAAATCATAATTGCGCAACCCGCCTTGATCTTCCAAAACCTGAACCTTTGCGCCGGAAACCTCAACCACTGTGCCGACCGCCTGGGAAATAATCATTTGTCCTGAATCGCGGGCCGCTTTTCTTTCCACGCCCGTGCCAACCAATGGAGCTTCCGGCCGCACGCAAGGCACTGCTTGGCGTTGCATGTTTGTGCCCATCAAAGCGCGCACAGAGTCATCATGTTCCAAAAATGGAATGAGAGCCGTGGCCACGCTTACAATTTGCTTGGGAGACACATCAACATAATCAATATGCTCCACCAATTCAGTTGTCGGTTCGCCAAAACGGCGCACTTCGGCTTTGTCAGTTAAAAAATATCCATTATCATCAATTGGAGTATTGGCGGCCGCAGTGACAACTTTTTCTTCGGCAAAAGCATTAAGATAAACAATTTTTTCTGTCACGCGCGGTTTGATTTTGCCGTTAACTGTTTCTTTTTCCACCAAACGATAAGGTGTTTCAATAAAACCATATTCATTCACGCGAGCATAGCTGGCCAAATGCCCGACCAAACCGATGTTCGGCCCTTCCGGAGTGGCAATGGGACAAATGCGGCCATAATGAGTCGGGTGTACATCGCGCACATCAAATCCGGCGCGTTCGCGAGACAAACCACCCGGACCCATGGCAGACAAACGGCGCTTGTGTTCCAATTCAGCCAAAGGATTGGTCTGATCCATAAATTGCGACAATTGCGAAGACATGAAAAATTCGCGCACAACTCCAATCACCGGCCGAGCGTTAATCAAACGATTCGGAGTCAAAACATCAACTTCCAAAGTGCTCATTCTGTCTTTGATAATGCGCTCCATGCGGGACAACCCAACGCGAAAACGATTCTGCACCAATTCGCCAACGGCGCGAATGCGGCGATTGCCCAAATGATCAATATCATCCGGCTCTTCCTGCGTAACATTGAGCCGCACCACTTCCCCGACAATCATGGCCAAATCCTCTTTTGACAAAATGCGATGCGCTCGATCTTTAAAATCAATTTCGCCTTTCAGACCGAATCTTTCACGATATTTGTAACGTCCAACAGTGCCCAAATCATAACGGCTGAAATTGAAAAACATGGCGTGAATAAGAGAACGGGCATTGTCAATCGTAGCCAAATCCCCGGGACGGATTCTTTGATAAATTCCGGCCAATCCGTCGTCTTCTGTTTTAGAAGGATCTTTGGCCAGAGTATTTTCAATAAAACGAATCTGCGGATGAATATCCGTTTTTTTAAAAAGTTCTAAAATTTCTTCATTGGTGGAATAGCCAAAAGCGCGCAAAAGCATTGTGATAGGCGCTTTGCGCTTGCGATCAACTTTCACCCAAATAACATTGTTCAGGTCGGTTTCAATTTCAATCCAAGCTCCACGATTAGGAATGATTTTCGCGCCATAGTAGCGTCGGCCGCGAGTATTTTCACCGGTGAAAAAAACACCGGCGCTACGAATAACCTGCGACACCACCGCGCGCTCAATGCCGTTAATTACAAAAGTGCCGCGATTGGTCATCACTGGAAAATCACCCAAATACACTTCTTGTTCTTTGGATGTGCCACCGCGTTTGTTAGCCAGTTTCGCTTTCACGCGCAAAGCCGCTTCGTAGGTGATATTTTTTTGGCGACAAACCACTTCGTCAAATTTTGGAGAGTCCAAATAGTAATCGGAAAAATTCAGTTCCAAATCTCGACCGGTAAAATCAGTCACCGGAGAAAATTCTTCAAAAAGTTCTTTAATGCCAACATCAAAAAACCACTTGTACGAATTTTTCTGCACCTCAATGAGATCCGGCATCTCCATTGTTTCTTTCAGTGAAGTAAAAAATTGGCGCTTGACTTCGCGCAAGGGTTGGCGTTTAAAAATCATAAGACAAAAAGAAAATTCCCCCGAGGGTATATTTACCACTGGAGGTTTTGCTTAAATTATAAATTGTATGAGAGTGTCGCAAGGGTCATGTAGTATGATTGGCCTTGCCAACAGTGCCAATTCTCGCTTAGGCAAGACATTGAGACCATTGAAAGATTAAATTGAGTATACATTATCTCAAATCCGTTGTCAAGCGCCATGTCTATTGACAACTGTGGAAAAGTATGCTATACTAGTATGTTAGTCGTGAAAAGTGCCTTAAAAATTCAATATTTTAGCTAAATCTAGCAAAATTGTCTTTAAAAATAAGGAGGGGCGAGAAAAATCGGCTAAGTAGGCCTCAAAACCGAGGTAGCCGACTGGATTCAATCTTGGGTTTATAAAGGAGGGTCTGACTCTCTTAAGCCCAATTTGGGATCTTTGACTTAGAATGCTTTCGGCTTGCCGAAAGATAGCTTTGTCCTTCTCACCTCCTAATTTGTAAGGATAATCGCCCCCCGCCTCTAAACTCCGCCTTAAATGGCGGAGTTTTTGTTGCCTTTTATCATAAAATGGGATAAGATAAAGCTGGTGTTTATTTGTTTGAATTATTTGAATTAAAGGTTAGTTGTAACAACGGACAAAACAAAATTTTTTAGTGATTGATTTAGGGGAAATATGGTTATTATACTAAAAAATATATGGGATTCATAATCATTTACATCACTTATCCCAATTTAAAAATCGCGAAAAAAATCGTGACGGCTTTAATGGAAAGCCGTTTGATTGCTTGCGGAAACTTTTTCCCAATTCAAAACACTTATTGGTGGAAAGGTAAAATTGAGAATTCCAAAGAGGTTGTTTCAATTGTAAAAACCAAAAAGAAAAATTGGGAAAAAGTTAAATCTGCAATAATCAAACTCCATCCTTATAAAACACCGTGTATAATGAAAATAAATGTTGAAGCTGGCGATGATTATGAATCGTGGATAAACAAGGAAGTGAAATAAGCCAACTAAAACAATTATGAAACTGGGGGTCATTATCAGTCAAACAAATTCTGAAACCGTATGGAATGCTTTTCGCCTGGCGAATTTTTCCATCAAACAAGGCGATACTGTTACAATTTTCCTGATTGGAGAAGGCGTGGAATATGAAGCAAGCAGTACGGAAAAATACAATATTCAGGAACAAACAACGGAATTTTTAAAATCTGACAATGCGAAAATTCTGGCCTGTGGCACTTGTTTAAAATCTAGAAATCAAGCGGCAACCAATACCTGTCCAATCAGCAGCATGAAAGATTTACATGAAATCATTCAAAAATGTGATAAAATTTTAACTTTTTAATTAAACTGACAATAAATATATGATGTGGAATTTTGCTAATAATCCAATGGGGTGGGGGTTAGGATTTTTTGGTTGGATCTTCATGCTACTTTTTTGGGGGGTGATAATTTTCGGCATTATCGCTTTTATTAAATGGTTATCCGATCAAAATAAAAACGAAAAAAATGATAATTTTGCCTTGAGTATTCTCAAAGAGAGATACGCAAAAGGCGAGATTAACAAAAAGGAATTCGAGGAAAAGAAAAAAGATTTGCGTTAAATAAATTCAATCCGAAAAAACTATGCCATCCATTGAAGAATTACAACTTGAAATTGAAACAATAAAAAAGAGAAATCAGCGTGTAGAATCGGATAAAGCATGGGAAACATGTTGGACAAGAAAAATCATTATCCTGTTTTTAACATACATCGTCATTGTGATATTTTTCTTTTTCGCGCAATTACCCAAACCATTTATCAACGCGATTGTGCCTGCTATCGCTTTTGCTCTCTCCACACTGACTGTTCCACTTTTTAAAAAGTGGTGGCTAAAGGTGTAAAATGAACAATCACCGAAGATTGGCGGTGTGCTAAATTACGGCAACCCGAGTGAGAATTTACTGTCTATATTAATGAGAACAATCAACTCCGCTTTAAAATGGCGGAGTTTTTCTATTGCCCAATGATACTAATTCGGCTATTCTTTATGATGTCGCTTAAATTTAATTCATTTCATTTTTTTATTAAAAATGATAAAGAATTGAAACGAACTATATAAATTATACCTGTTTTTCAATAGATAGTAAAAAATAGGGTGCGGATAAAGAGCTTAAACAAAAAAACGACATTTTGACAAAATTTCATTAAAAAGCTATGATTATTTAGGCCTTTTGCCGGCGCAAAGGACTCAAAAAGCGGCGAATAACTATACGATGAATCGGTTATACTAAAGTCATAAACGCGATTGTCCAGCGACTAAATATCGTTAGCGATAACGCACTATCTAAAAACACAAACATTTAGATAGGGACTTTAGTCCCTAGTCAATTCAAAAGCGTGATAGTCGATTCGCCGCTTTTTGGTTTTGAAGCAAAATGTGATATAATGAATTGGACATTCAAACAGGCATTATGCCACATGTAAAAAAAGAGGTGGAAAAGCGCAAACCGCGCCACAAAGAATCAATCGGTCTTAATCCTGAAATCAAACGCGGACTCATGGTAATTGCGCTTTTTTTAATTGCCGGAATTCTAATTTTAAGCTATCTGGGTATTGGCGGGCAAGCTGGCTCAATGATCGATTATCTTCTTGGAGTTGCTTTTGGCGAAAGCCGACTATTGGCGCCTATTTTACTTGTGCTCATTGGCATCTTGATTGAACTGGAACAGGATTACCCGCATGATGTCCGGCATTTTCTGGGATTTTTTCTTTTGCTTTTTGGAGTCAATGGCATAATTCATCTGACTCGTTTTCACGATCCGACTATTGGCGCTTGGAAAATTGCCTTGACTGGCCAGGCCGGAGGACTAATTGGCTTTGGCGCTGGATATCCTTTGTCGTATCTGTTTGGTTTTTGGGCGGCATTGGTAATTTTGGGAGCGCTGATTTTAGCATCACTGCTTTTACTTTTCAATACTTCTCTCGCGCGAATTATCAACGCGCAAAAAATGGTTTTGTTGCAGCTGGGAACTTTTGGCAAAATTATTATCGGCGTGATTTCTTTATTCATTAAAAAAACACCTAAGGTGGCTGACTACAGCGCCGAGGAATCAACTGCCCCGGCTTTTAATTTTCAAACCCGAGCTTTAAAAAAAGAAGAGGAAGATATTGCTACGGCCGCGGCTGTGACAGAGACAGATAACAAAGAAACGCCGGCTCTTGAAGACGCGACTTCGACTTTCAAATACACTCGCGGATTGCCGCCACTTGATCTGCTGTCTTCAATGCGATCCAAACCAACTTCCGGAGACATTAAAGCCAATCTTTTTACAATTCAAAAAACATTGGAAAATTTCGGCATTGTAGTGGAAATGGGAGCGGTGCAGGTTGGCCCGACAGTCACACAATACACTTTAAAACCTGCTGATGGTGTAAAATTATCTCGCCTGACTGCTTTGCAAAATGATTTGGCCATGGCTTTGGCAGCGCATCCAATTCGTATTGAAGCCCCGATTCCCGGCAAGTCGCTGGTGGGAATTGAAGTGCCAAATCAAAAAGCGGCCTTGGTTTCTTTACGCGAACTTTTGGAAACTCCCGAGGCGCGCGAACAGCGTGGTAATTTAATGGTGGCTTTGGGCAAAGATGTTTCCGGCAAACCATGGTTTGGAGATTTGTCTATTTTACCGCATCTTTTGATTGCCGGCGCAACCAACAGTGGAAAAACGGTTTGTATTAATGCGATTCTTTTAAGTTTACTTTTGCAACACACACCCGAAACATTACGTTTCATTTTGGTTGATCCAAAAAGAGTGGAACTGCCAAATTACAACGGCATCCCCCATTTGCTAACACCGGTGATTACTGATGTGCAAAAAACTGTTAACGCACTGCGTTGGACAATTGGCGAAATGGAGCGCCGTTTTGAATTATTATCAAAAGCCGGCAGGCGCGATATTACTTCATACAACAAAGTGATGGATCAAAAACTGCCATATTTGGTTTTTGTGATTGATGAACTGGCTGATTTAATGACTGCATCAGGAGCTGAAGTTGAAGCTGCTATTATTCGTCTTTCACAAATGGCGCGAGCTGTTGGCATTCATTTGGTTTTAGCAACACAAAGACCGTCGGTTGATGTAATCACTGGACTAATCAAAGCCAACATGCCGGCGCGATTGGCTTTTTCCGTAGCATCTTTAATGGATTCACGAACAATTTTAGACACCGGCGGCGCGGACAAATTGTTAGGCCGCGGAGATTGTTTATGGAAACCACCGGAATTATCAAAACCCAGACGGTTGCAAAGCGCGTTTGTTGGTGAAGAAGAAACAAAAAAAGTGGTGGAATTTTTAAAAGGCGACGAATTGCCGCAATATAATGATGATATCACCGCCAAACAACAAAAAACATTTGAATTTAANNTGTTGGATTTATTGGAAAAAATCGGATTTATCGGCCCGGCTGACGGCGCCAAGCCTCGCGAGCTATTGATAAAAGGAACAAGTGGGGATATAATTCAGGAGGAGGAAATCAGCGAGGAAAATAACGTAGAAATTTAACATGGCACCTTGGGTTTTACAAAAAGACATACCCAGTATTTTGCGTCGCGCAGCCGCCTTGACTGTTGTGGCAGGTTTGCTAATATATTTAGGTATTAACCTAGCTGGAACTTTTAGCACTCCTCCGTTAGACCTGGAAACGCCGATTGATAATTCTGTTAGCGCCGCCCCGAATCTTTTGGTCAAAGGCATTACCAATCCTGAAACGCGAGTACAAATCAACGGACACGAAGTTATTAGTAATATCAAAGGATTTTTTGAAGAACCTATTATTTTAAATCCCGGCTTGAATGTGATAGTGGTGCGGGCAATTAAAAAATACGGACAATCAACAACTTTAATTCGCAATGTAATTCTTAAAGAACCAAAGGATATTTCCTTGAAATAACACTATGGCAAAAAAAGCGACTGACGAAAGAATGGCTGCGGCGGAGGAGGCAATCAATCAAATTAAAGAACGATTTGGCGAGGGCTCAATAATGCGTTTGGGAGAAGCGAAAAAAATGCAAGTGGAGACAGTACCAACCGGCTGTCTTTCTTTGGATTTGGCTCTTGGTGTTGGCGGAGTGCCAAAAGGAAGAATCGTGGAAATTTTTGGGCCTGAGGCATCTGGTAAAACCACTTTGGCTTTGCACATTGTGGCGGAATTGCAAAAAGTCGGTGGCATTGCCGCTTTTGTTGACGCGGAACACGCTTTGGATCCTGACTATGCTGCTAAAATCGGCGTTAAATGCAAAGAATTGCTCATTTCCCAGCCAGACACAGGCGAACAGGCCTTGGATATTGTTGAAACCTTGGTGCGTTCCAATGGAGTTGATGTTATTGTGGTGGATTCAGTGGCGGCGTTGACTCCAAAAGCGGAAATTGAAGGCGATATGGGTGACTCGCATATGGGATTACAAGCGCGTCTAATGTCGCAGGCGCTCCGCAAACTCACGGCCATTATCAGCAAATCTAATACAGTGGTAATTTTTATCAATCAAATCAGACACAAAATCGGCGTGTTTTTCGGCAATCCGGAAACCACTACCGGCGGCAATGCGTTGAAATTTTATTGTTCGGTGCGCATTGAAGTACGGCGCGCGGCGCAGATAAAACTGGGAGAAAAAATAATTGGCAATCGCGTGAAAGCGAAAATAGTGAAAAACAAAGTAGCGGCTCCATTCCGCACTTGCGAGTTTGATATTATGTACAACGAAGGTATTTCCATTTCCGGCGACTTGGTGGATATTGGAGTAGGTGAAAAAGTTGTTACCAAATCAGGCAATTCATATACTTATGGCGACATTAAACTTGGTGTTGGCCGCGAAACAGCAAAATCATTTTTAAGAGCCAATCCGGAATTAATGAAAGAAATCCGCGAAAGAATAATGGAAGAAGTGAAGAAAAAAGAAACAACGGAAATTGTGGACACCTCGCCACCTGATGAAGAGCTACCGCCAATGGAAGAATAACAAAAATCTCCCCCAATCGGGGGAGATTTTGATTTTGAATAAAAAATAGCTCCCGGACAAATGATAAATCATTCGCGCAGGAGCAGGTTAGTTGTCACGAACAGCCAGAAAACGATGATTCCGTTGTCCGGAAGCATGAAACCAGTGAAAACCCAGCAAACAACAACGAGAGTATCCCCTCTGAATAAATGGCACATGATAGAAACCGCTGCTGTCAATCCAGATTGAACCGAGAGCGATTATTGGAGACGATCTCATCTGTTTGGCGTGATATTGCGTTCCAAAAGCCACAAGCTCCGCCAGTGTGGCTGGACGCAAATCTCGCTCGTCCATGAACCTTAAAACCTGATCAGTGCTGACCAAATGATCAAATCTGATGAGTCGCGCGATGACTGTTGCTTTGCCGTATTGCTGATGAGAAAAATGATCCACTATGATGTACAAGTCATCCCACCAGCTAAAATGGCCAATAGTGTCCGCTTCTTTGAGTGGCTGTGAATAGTCCACGGCCAGCAAGAGTTCGTCTCTACTTTGAAGCTCAAACACAGGCGCATCTTCTTTCTGATTCTGACCGGGGTGTGTGGTGATATCTACACCACCCATAGTCACTATAGTCAAGAATAGTGTCCACTTGTTGAACATGACAAACCCCCTTGGTTATATTGTTATGTAAAAGAACAACTCAAGCCCTTTCCACATACTCTCCTGTTTCTGTGTTCACTATCACTTCTTCACCAACTTTAATAAACAGCGGAACGCGAATTTTTGTGCCGTTTTCCACTGTTGCCTCTTTAGTCACATTACCGCCAGCTGTATCACCCTTCACGCCCGGCTCGGCCTCCACTATTTTATAAGTCACCTTCATTGGCAGTGTCATGCTCAATGGCACGCCTTCAAATTTAATCACCATTACTTCCAAACCCTCTTTTAAAAATTCTTTCTTGCCTTCCAACAGAGAGCCATTGATTTCAATCTGCTCATAGCTTTCATTATCCATAAAAGAATACATCTGGCCGTTATTATACAAATACTGCATTCTTCGCCGTTCCACCTCCACCATTTCCACTGACTCGTTTGATTTAAAAGTCATTTCAATGGTTTTTCCACTCTTGATATTTTTCAATTTAGTGCGCACAAAAGCCGCGCCCTTACCCGGGTTCACATGCTGGGAATCCATTACCAAATAAATTTCGCCATTTAAACGCAAAATGGATTCTTTGGAAATTTCATTGACCGAAGCCATAGATGTTATTTTTTAAATAATTCGCTAGCCGTGAAAGGCATTATTTCTTCAATTTTTTTTGAATTGGTCAAAATCATTACCAGCCGATCAACTCCTATGGAAATTCCAGCGCATTCAGGTAATCCGGATTTGAGCGCGGCAACTAAATCGCGATCATAATCAATCGTTTCTTTACCAAGCTTTTGCCGTAATAACACATCGTTTTGAAATCGTTTTTCCTGTTCTTGCCAATCAATCAATTCCGAATAGGCATTAGCAATTTCCAACCCACCAATATAGAGTTCAAACCTTTCAGCGTAGCGTGGGTCGTCTTTTTTAACGCGCGCCAACGCGGCCATTTGCACGGGATAGTTATAAAGAAAAACCGGCTGACTGAGAGTGGCAATTTTTGGTTCTACTTCGCTCAAAAAAATTTTAAAAAACAAATCATCCCATGTGTCACCGGCAGAAATCGTGTATTTTTTTTCTTTAACCAGCGCGAACATTGTATCATAAGTTAAAAAATCATTCAAGTCAACACCGGCGTGTTTTTGCCAGGCCTCACGCATGGTCAAACGAAACCAAGGCAAAGAAAAATCAATTTTTTGACCTTGATACTCAAAAATACGAGATTGCTTCGCCACTTCGGGGCTCGCAATGACTTTAAACAGCTCCTCAACTCTATCCATCAGTCCCAAATAACTCTCACCTGCCTCATACCACTCCAACATGGTGAATTCAGGATTGTGCGCGCCTGCCCACGGCTCACCATTACGAAAACATTTACCAAATTGAAAAATTTTGGGAAAGCCGGCTGCCAAAAGTTTTTTCAAACCATATTCCGGTGAAGTAATTAAATACGCGCTATGCTTTGTCCCATCAATTTCTTTTAATTCGGTTTTGAACAATTCCAAATTCGGTTCCAAATTACCATCTTTTACCAATAAAGGTGTTTCCACTTCCAAAAATCCATTTTGCCAAAAAAACTCGCGAATGGATTTTAAAATTTCTCCGCGCAGGCGCAAATTTTCTTTTGCAATTGGATTATTTTTTAATTCTTGCCAACGCATAGGTATTAAATAGGGGCGAGAAAATCTCGCCCCTACAAAATTTTTATAATCAATTTATTTAGCTCGGCAAATACGGCAACAAAGACATTTCTCTGGCACGCTTAATGGCCACAGCCACTTTGCGCTGATGCATTGAGCACAAACCACTGCGACGCTTGGGGGCGATCTTCATAAAAGAAGAAACAAAACGACGCAACAAAGTAACATCTTTATAATCCGCTTTGTTCAGATTATTAACGCAAAAATAGCAAATTTTTGGAACTATTCTTTTTTTTCTGCCTCTTATCATAATGGTGTTATTTAAAAAGGAATATCTTCTACTTTTATTTCTTCTTCATTTGTTGGCTGAACTGCAGGCGCGGCTCCTGCGTCAACTGTTGGTTGCGGAGGTGTGTAAGAAGGTGCAACTCCTCCGCTCGGACCTCTATCCAACATGATCATATTATCAGCAATAATTTCAGTGCGAGTGCGTTTAACTCCGTCAGTACCAACCCATTCGCGTGTTTTCAAACGACCCTCCACATAAACTTTACGACCCTTGCCCAGATATTGACGGCAAATGTCAGCCAATTTAGCCCAAGCTACAATGTGATGATACTCCACCTCGTCCTGCTTGACTCCGGCACTGTTAGTCCAAGAGTGGTTGGTGGCAACATCAAAGGAAACAACTGATTTGCCTGTGGGCGTGGTGCGGGCTTCCGGATCGCGAGTAAGGTTTCCAATAATCATCGCGCGATTAAGATTCATAATTATTATTTTAAATTTTTAACAAACTTCAATCTTTATTATATCTCAATATTTTCCTGCTGTAAAATCTCTTCAATTTTTTTGTCAATCGCTTTCAAATCAATTGCTTTGCCGGATTCTTTGGATTGAGTGGCTGGAGCTTTATCAGTCATTGGAGGAGCCATTCGGCGCCTGACAACTTCTTTAGCTTGATGGTCGGAAAGTAAAAAACGCCAAACAAACGGTTCCAAAATCATTTTGCTTTTTAAAACTGCGACTTTTTCAGGAGCCAATGAAAAAGAAGAATTGACCACATAGGCAAAATGGCCGCCCTTGATCGGGTAAGCTAATTTCTGCCGACCCAAATTTTCAAATTGCGGGTTCTCCGCGCCAAACTCGCCTAAAATGCCCTTAATATTTTCCAAAAGACCTGGTACTTCACTGTCGGAAAAAGTACCTGGTAGAAGAAACAAACAATCGTATTTTCGCATAGATATTTATAAGTATTTTTAATGTAAATATGGCTCCGCCATATAATCTCATTCGCTCACAAAAGAAAAAAATATTCTTTTGGTTCGCTCATTTCGATTATAAGTATATCACGGGCTTAAATTTTTGGCAAGGGGCACCTTAAATGATTGACAAAATTCATAATTCATCTATACTCTAATCAACCTCGCCTTGGAAAAGGCGATTCAACCAAGAAGGAGGGTGCCTTGAAGCAGATATATCCAATAAGCAGGGACTGGCGTGAAGCCAAAATCTATGGCGTAGTAGTTGACGACTGCCAAGATCTTCAACATCTGTGCCGAAAAGCCAAAGAGTGGATTGGCATGGGCAATCTTGATGATCGCATCGCGGCTGCTAAGGAACAGGTACTGGAAATATTGTCCAAAAACGCGGTGGTTCTAAAAAGTGCCAAGACCAAAAGTCCGGAAGAGCAAGAATTCTATCGCGGCTTTGTCTACAGGCCAACACCTGAACAGTCCAATCTGTCCTACGCTCTCAGACGAGGCATTGCATGTTGCCGCTACTATCACGCCCTGCTTTTCATCCTGCTGAAGGAATGCGGAGTGATTGCCACGGCATGTGGCAAATTCCCAATACCGGGTAGTGTTGGCTACACATGGATACTGGCATATGACAACAGCGGCGGGCCCATTATCATTGACCTTTTCCACGAGTCACTGGCTAGAGCTGGTATAACGGAAGTGGACTACGCCGACCCGACCGGCAAATATCAAGACCCGTGGGTTGCCTGGGTTTTCAAAGATTAACCCAAAAGGAGACGATTTGGCCTTCAGCAACCGCTGAGGGCTTTTTTTATTCACTCTATTCTCACTTTAAAAAATTTGGTATAATATAGCTACCTATGATCAATGTTGATATCCTTAAAAAAATCATTAAAGACAAAAAAATTCTAGATGACAAGGGTCTGCGCGAAGCGTTAAAAATGGCTGAAAAAGCGCGCCTGCCTTTGGAATCATATTTAACCGGCAAAAACATTGTTGACGAAACGGTTCTTTATCAAGCCATTGCAGATCACTTTGACATGCCTTTTATTGATTTAAAAAATCGTGAAATTAAAAAAGAAGTAATTTCTCTCATACCAAGCCCGTTGGCTGTGGCTCGCCAAATAGTTATTTTTGCAAAAGAAGGCAAAGAATTGAAAGTCGCTGTTTTGGATCCAGTGGATTTGCAAACCACTGAATTTATCAAACGAAAAACAGGACTCCCAATAAAAATCCACTTAACTACACCGGGCTCTTTAAAAGATGTGTTGCGAAAATACCACGCTTCTTTGGAATCTGAGCTGCAAATCATTAAATCAGAAGACGCGGGCGATGAAAAACAATTGAAAAAAATCGCAGAGGACTTGCCAATTATCAATATAGTTAACAGCATTTTGGAGCACGCGGTGTTTGAAAAGGCCTCGGACATTCATATTGAACCAATGGAAAAAGAAATGGTCGTGCGCTACCGCGTGGATGGTGTTTTACGACAAGTAATGACACTGCCCAAAGCAGTGCAGGCCGGCATAATCGCCAGAATAAAAATTCTTGCCAATCTAAAACTTGATGAGCACCAACAGCCGCAAGACGGCCGCATTAAAATTGAAATTCAAGATGAAAAATTGTCTTTACGCGTGTCAATTTTACCGGTTTATGATGGTGAAAAAGTGGTCATGCGTTTACTGCCGGAAAGCACCAAACCGTTGACATTGGATCAATTGGGCTTTCTGCCCGATGATAAAAAAAGAATTGAAGATGCCATTAATAAACCCCATGGCATGATTTTAGTAACAGGGCCGACCGGTTCCGGCAAAACCACTACACTATATTCTGTTTTAAATATTCTCAATCAACCAGGAGTAAATATTGTGACGATTGAAGACCCAATTGAATACCACATGCCCCGCATAAACCAAAGCCAAGTTCAGCCGCGAGTGGGCTATTCATTTGCCACCGGTTTACGCGCTTTTCTACGCCAGGATCCGGATATTATAATGGTTGGCGAGATTCGCGACGCGGAAACAGCGGAAATTTCAGCTCACGCCGCTCTTACAGGACACTTGGTGCTCTCCACTTTACACACTAATGATGCTCCTACAGCTCTTCCGCGTTTGCTGGATATGGGCGTGCCATCATTTCTTGTTGCCTTCACCACCAACTTAATTATGGCTCAGCGCTTGGTGCGAAAAATTTGTCCTTTTTGCAAAAAAGAATATAAACTTACAGAAGAAAACATCGCGGACTTGGAAAAAATGCTGGACACAAAAAAAATGATTGAATTATTTAAAAAACATGATTGTTTAAAAACAGGCGACGCGACTTTGAAATCCTGGACTTTTTATCGCGGCGAGGGATGCCAAAAATGCAATAACGAGGGCTACAAAAGCCGGCTGGGAATTTATGAAACTTTGGAAGTTAACAAGGATATTGCAGAATTGATCAATAAAAAAGCTAGTGTTGAAGAACTTCGCCAAGGCGCTATTAAAAACGGTTTTACTTCAATGCTTCAAGATGGTATGATTAAAGCTAAACTAGGCCTTACAACACTTGAAGAAATTTTGGAAGCAACTCGCGATTAAACAATATGTCCAAAAAAAATACCAAAAATCTTTGGCAAAAAATTTCCGATAAAATTGACCGCATCAGCGTAGCACAAAAAATCTTTTTAATGGATAATCTGCGCGTAATGCTTAAAGCCGGACTGTCCATTACCGAGTCGTTTCGTATTTTAGCCGCGCAAACTCCCAGCCGTAAATTAAAAGAAATGATAGAAGCAATCGGCGTAGAAGTGGACAAGGGCACGACTTTGGCTGACACACTCACCGAATTTCCGGAATTAATGCCTACAATTTATGTAAAAATGCTGGCTTCGGGTGAGGTGTCTGGAAAATTGGATGAAAGTTTGTCTGAAATTGTTAAACAAATGAAAAAAAACAAAGAGTTGAATTCCAAAGTCCGTGGAGCTATGATTTATCCGATTGTAGTGTTGTTGGCAGTAGCAGGAGTTGGCGTGGAAATGGTTGTATTTGTGTTGCCAAAACTTTTGGATCTTTTTGGTGAAATGAATGTGGAGCTTCCTTTGCCCACGCGCATTCTCATTGCTGTAAGTTCATTTTTAATCAATTATGGAATTTGGGTGATACTATTCTTAATTTTATTAATAATCGGTTTTATTTATTTAAAAAAGAAACCGCAGGTGCGTTCTGCTTTGGATTCATTACTGCTAAAACTCCCAATTTTCGGTAAAATTTCCAGACAATTGAATTTGGCCAGATTTACCATGACTTTAAGCTCCCTTTCCAAAAGTGCCATTCCGATTATTGAAGCATTGGAAATTACAGCTGATGTTTTAAACAATGTCCATTACAAAAATGCGGTGCTAGAGGCATCTAAAAATGTTAAAACCGGCGTTACAATTTCCGATTCTTTGGAATTTTACCCCAAATTGTTTCCGCCATTGGCAACGCAAATGATTATGGTTGGCGAACGATCCGGCACCACAGATGATTTATTAAATGAACTGGCGGCGTATTATAATGAAGAGATTGATCAAACTTTAAAAAATATCTCCACTATTATTGAACCTGTGCTCATTATTTTCCTTGGCGTAGTGGTTGGCGGACTTGCTGTTTCCGTTATTATGCCAATGTATTCCCTATCGCAAGCAATGTAATTTATTTATGTTTTTAAACCCATTTCATAACTCTTTTGGATTGGATATCGGTGACCGCTCCATTAAATTGGTGCAGTTGCAACGGGTGCGCGATAATTTTTTAAAACCACATTTTAAACTGGCTCACCATTCTCAAATTCCTTTGCCACCGGGTTGGATTGTGGATGGAGAATTGCAAAAACCAGAAGAAATAATGAAAGCCTTAAAAAATCATATTGCCAAACAAAAAGACGGATTGGCTGTTTCTCCATGGGTGGCAATATCATTGCCTGAAACCAAAACTTATATTCAATTGATTCAATTAAAAACAACGGAAGAAAACATTACTGAAGAAACCATCCGTGAAGCCGCTCCATCATATTTGCCATTTGATTTGAATGATATTTATTTGGACTGGCAAGTGATTGGACAAGAAGACAATAATGTTTCAGTGTTACTCGCAGCTGTACCAAAAAGAATCGCCGACACCTATACTTACCTTTTAAATATCGCTGGGCTGACTCCCTTGGCAATGGAGGTTGAAGCCACTGCAATCACCCGCGCTGTAATCAATCGCCAAAAAGACCTTTCCCGCGAAGCTCGCGGTATTTTGGACTTGGGAGCCACCAGAGCCAGTTTTATAATTTTTGATCACGGGGTGATACAATTTTCACTTTCTTTGGCTTTTGCAGGGCAGGATGTGACTGAAAAAATCTCCAACGCCATGAATTTGGAATTGTCTGAAGCGGAAAAAATGAAAAAAGAATGCGGCCTTGATCCTAAAAAATGCAAAGGTGACCTTAAATCCGCATTGGAAGGTAGCTTAAATGAGCTAGCGGACAAAATCACCCAGGCCATCCAATTTTATAAATTGCATTTTCCAGAAAAAAATCAGCTTACCGGAATCCGACTGTGCGGAGGCGGGGCCAATTTGCCGGCTTTAGAAAATTATTTATCCGCTAAATTAAAATTAAAAGTCAGAAAAGCCAATCCTTGGGTTAATCTTTTCCCGGCCGAACAATTGCCGCTAGACGAAGAACACTCGCTTCTCTACACAACGGCCATAGGACTGGCAATCAGGGCAATGGAAACGCCAATCAATCTCTAATTTCTATAAGCGGAGCTTGAAATTTTGGCGGGTTTCGGAAATAAAAATAAATTTTTATTTCGCTCAACCCTTAAAATTATGGAAATTCTTATCAATTTAATGCCACCTGAAAAAAAGAAATTGATTACCCATATTTATTTGGTTCTTTATTCGCGCTTTTTAATTGAAATTATTTTACTTTACGGATTAATCGTGGCGATTTCTTTGGTTATAGCCAACCAAATATTGCTCTCCAATCTTGGATCTATCCAGGCGCGCACCACTGACCTGGAACCTGTATACAATCAAATCAATAAGGAAATCCAAAAAGCCAACAAAGATTTAAAAAATATAGATGAAGCCCAGAATAATTTTTTCGCTTGGACACCATTTTTAATTGAAACTTTAAAAAATCTACCAAACGGTATTCTTCTTAACGGCATTGATTTTAACAAAGAAAACAAAAATCTGATTATTCAGGGTATGGCCAAAACTCGCGGGGATTTACTGCTTTTAAAAGAGAATTTAACCAAATTGCCATGGGTTAAAAAACTTGACTTACCAGCTTCAACTTTAACAGCCAAAGAAAACATCAATTTTATTATCAACATTGAAATGAATTTGCTGTAAAAGAAATTATGTTTCAAACACATGAAAAAAAATTAATCTACATTACACTCGGAATTTTATTATTTTTTTTCTTAGTCAGTTTTTTGGTAATTTACCCGCAATATAAAAGTATTCAGAAAATGAATAATTATATTTTGGAACTACGCACTTCTTTGGAATTGAAATATGAAAAAGTGCGGTACCTTCATAAATCACAAAACATATTGGCTTTAGCCAAACAAATTACCACGGAATTAAAATCATCATTCATTAAAAACGGGGAAGAAATCAGTTTTATAGCTTATTTAGAGGATTTGGCTGATAAATTTTCCATTAAACAAAAAATCAACATAGCTCGGGCTGATAAAACGAAGAACCAAGATATTGATAAAATAGATCTTCAAATTGACGCGCAGGGCGGATTTGTTAATTTGCTGTCATATTTAATAGCATTGGAACACAGTGATTATCTTATTTCCATTTCAGAAATAAATTTGAGTCGCGATTCTTCATTTTTAATAAACATGACTTTGAAAGCAGAAGTATATGTTCAAAATTAATCTTAAAAAATATTTTGACAAAAATGTTTCCAAGCCGGAACTAATGGCAAGATTGACTTTTTATTGCATTTTGCTTATAATCAGCTCAACCTTTATTATATTCTTATTCTTTCTTTACCAACGCTTCTATTTGACTTTAATTCAAGCAGAAGAAATCGTGATTCTCAAATCACAGTTGGCCGTTGATGTTTTGGATATTGACCTATATCAAAAAGTAAAATCTACTGCGGAAAATCGTAAAAATGCGCCTGTTGTCAACTGGCAAGAAGTGCGCAATCCGTTTCCAGCCGCGCCGGTTGCCAAATAGGCAACAACTTTTTATGCAATATATTTTCATTCTCGGCCGAGAACCTGAATTGTCAACGGCCGAAATTTTTTCTTTGTTCAAACGATTAAAAATTGAATACAAAGTTTCTTTTTTCCAAAAAGAAACTTTGATTTTAGATATTATTGAAAAAATGGACACAGCCAAAGTGATGGCGCAATTGGGCGGAACCATAAAAATCGCCGAGGTAAAAAAACAATTTGGAAAAATTGAATCAATTGATTTTAAAAAAGAAATTCTGAATTTAATTAAAGAAAAAATAACTGACAAAAAAATCTTTTTCGGCATTAGCGCCTACATTGGAAAATTTCCGACACTTGGCTTGCAAATTAAAAAGGAACTGGCAAATCAAGAAATCAAGGCGCGTTTTGTCAGCTCGCGAGAAAAAGTTTTATCCTCTGTGGTGGTGAAAACAAACAAACTTTTAAATGAAAATGGATTGGAAATAATTATTGCCGGCGACAAAAATCAAATTTGGATTGGACGGACATTGATAATACAGCCCTTTGCCGAGTTTAGCGAACGCGATTATGGCCGGCCAGGACGAGATAAATTCTCCGGCATGTTGCCGCCGAAATTGGCTAAAATATTGGTGAATTTAGCTGAAATAAGCCAAGACGCCGTAATTTTAGACCCTTTTTGCGGATCTGGTACAATTTTGACTGAAGCCATGCTTATGGAATATGTGAATGTTCTTGGAAGCGATAACAGCGACAAAGCGATTGCTGACGCGCAAAAAAATATTGACTGGCTTAAATTAAAAAATTGCAAATTAACAAAATGCAACGCGGTTTTATTATCAAAATGTTTTCCTGCTAATTCTGTTGATGCCATTATCACCGAGCCATTTCTAGGCCCGCCATTAAGAGACCGAGAAACAAAAGAAAATATACAAAAAATAATTGATGGACTGACTCAGTTGTATTACGCGAGCTTGAATGAATTTGCCAAAGTTTTAAAACCAAATGGAGTAATAATAATGATCTGGCCTGTGCTCCAACAAAGATTTTTTTTGCCACTGTTAGAAAAAATGACCATCATGAATTTACGAATTGAGTCGCTTTTTCCACCCGCTTTTCAACAATTCAAAACTCAGCGGCAAACACTCATTTACGCACGACCTGATCAAAAAGTGGGGAGGGAAATAATCAAATTAAAAAGGAGCGGCTAAGCCGCTCTTTTTTACTTATTACTTAATTACCAACATGAAAAAACACCACATCGCCATCGCGCATCACATAGTCCTTGCCCTCTAAACGCATTTTGCCACTCTCTTTCATTTTGGGCCAGCCGCCTAAACTGATAAAATCATTGTAATCGCAAACTTCCGCGCGAATAAATCCTTTTTCAAAATCAGAATGAATTACGCCGGCGGCTTGGGGAGCTTTGGCGCCTCGTGCCACAGTCCATGCGCGAGATTCCATTGGCCCGGAAGTTAAAAAAGTAATCAAATTCAATAATTTATAACAGGCCAAAATCAATTTATCCAAACCGGTCTGGTTCTGGCCGATGGAAATCAAAAATTCCTTGGCCTCGACCGAACTTAAATCAGCCAATTCCGCCTCAATTTTGGCGGAAATTTCAATAATCGGGCCATTAAAATTCAACTGAGGAACAGGTTGTTTAGCATCACATACCTCATCAATATTCAGCACCACCATCATTGGCTTGCCTGTTAAAAAATTCAGTGTCTTAATCAACTTTTTCTCATCATATGTCAAAGGCAAATCACGAATCGCCTGCCCATCGTTCAGCGCTTCAATAATTCTTTCAAATAATTTTATTTCTTGTTCTAATGCGATAGTCGGCCCTGATTTTGCTTTGCTTTTCAAATTGCTTAAATACTTTTTAGCCGAATCCAAATCAGCCAAAGCCAATTCCACCCCGATNNGCTCCTTTTACCAATCCGGCAATATCGGTAAATTCAATAACCGTCGGCACAATTTTGTCCGACTTTGAAACCTCGGCCAATTTAACCAATCGATCATCCGGCACCTCCACAATGCCAACATTGGGATCAATCGTGGCAAAAGGATAATTGGCAATCAAGGCCTGTTTTTTAGTTAGGGCTTTAAATAAAGTTGACTTGCCTACATTGGGCAAGCCGACAATTCCTATGGAAAGAGACATAAATTCAAATCTTGGTGGACCTACGGGGAGTCGAACCCCGTCTTGATCCATGCCATGGATCCGTCATACCGGTAGACCATAGGCCCACCAAAATTTCAATTTTTTAATTTTATCACCCTTTTCTTAAAAATACAAGAGGCGCCCATTATGAAGCGCCTCTTTGGCTTTTTGATTATTCTATCGGAGGAGCGGGCGGAGTTTCAACCGGAGAAAGGACAGGTTCGGAAAGTTGTGTTTCTACAGGCGGACTAACCAGCTCAATAATGGGAGCCGGGTCAATAACAGGCATTTCTGTCAACGCAGGTGTTGGTTCTTCGTTTGGTGTGGAAGATGCAACCTCAGGAACAACCGGTGCTGGCACCTCTAACGGAGCGGACTCCGGTTCAGCTACTGCCGGCTCTTGATAATCCGTTGCCCGACGCTTGGCAATCAGCATCCAATCAAACGAGGCATTNNTCAATCACTTCTTGATCAATCAAAGGCAATTCAATCTTTTTTAAACCATTTTCCAATTGCGCTGAACCGGATAAAACCAATTCTTTGTCTTGTCCTGATTGCAAACCATATAATTTCTTCTCTCCCTGCGCCGTAGTCACTTTTACAATTAAATATCCATCTTCGTCAATCATCCATTTATTGTCTTTGCTCTTTATTGTTAACAAATTAAAAATACTTTTACCGGCCATATCCAAATCACCGCTAGTCACAAGTTGGCCATTTTCATTTTGACTAACACTTAAACTAACTGATCCGCCAGTTGAACCAGCCACCAATCCTTTATTCACCATAATAGTTATTTTGCCTTCACCTTCTGCCAATGGTTCCAAAGCCATGCCTACCAGTCCGGCGGATTTGCCTGAAGTAGAATCATATTTCATGGCATAGCCGGGTTTGGAAGCTGAAACAAGGTAGTCGCCAACGGCAATCTGGCCGTTTTCAGCTGTTACTTTTGTTTTAACCAAGCCGGCCAAGGCTAAAGGAGCGCGGCCTTCTCCGGAAGATCCCATCAAAAAGGCGCTGGTATCAGAGATTACACCGGCGATTTCTTTGGTATAGGCGGAAGAAGACTTTTTAAACTTATTTGGATTATTTAAATCCACCACCAAAACATCACCGGGTTCACCTGTCTCACCAGTTGTTAAATTAACATATTCGGCCACATCACCAATACCATATACGCCTGTTTGATTGGCAAGATAACTGTTTTTGGCATAAACATTGCCACCGGTTGAAATCCAGACCTTATTTGTCGGTTGACCTTCATCAGTAGTTTGAAAAGCGACCAGCGCTCGGTCAATGATAGGAGTAGTGCTGGCAACCATATTTTGTGCCTTGAAGACAAAGGCGGCTGAACCAGGATCATCGCTTACAAAAGAAGTGAAAGTGGTGGAAGCCGGATTGTTGGATCCTGACAATATGCCGCCAATACTTAAAAACTTTTTACCGGAACTATAAAAATCAACCACATTATTGGGAGCAGAACCATCAGCCGCTAGTCGCAGATTACCGCTCGTAGAAGACACCACCCCGCCAGAAGATCCATTCAAAGATAGGGTGCCGGAGACAGAGGTGTTGCCATTATTATCTACATAAAAAATGCCCCGATTATAATTTGGCTGTTGTGCGACAGTGAAATTAAGCGAATCCAAAGTACTGGTCGAACCAGTGCCGCCGCCTGAAACAATCAGGGTGCCTGATGTTAATTGTGCGCCAATTGCGGTAGCATCGCGATACACAATAATCGCTCCTGAAGAGTTAGAGTCAATAGCCCTAACAGATAAAACTCCCGCCCTGCCACCTGCATTGCCGAGAGATAAAACTGAATAACCATTTGCTGTTATTTGCGCGCCGTTGACAATGGCACCAACTGATGAAGAAGAAAATTGACCTATGATGTTGCCGCTATTATCCTGTATCAACAACGGTACGGCGGTGGTGGAGCTCGCTTTCAAATACAATTGCGCGTTGCCGGTAGGAACTGTATCTACGGTTAAAGCGCCATAAACCACTGTCCAATCACCACTGGCATTTCCTAATTCAGTATTGCCGGTAACATTCAACACACCAGTGGTTGTCAATCCAGTGTTGGTAAAACCTGTGGAAACCAGATTGCCGGTAGTTGTAATAGTGCCTGACGCGTTTATATTACCGAAATTATCAACATTAAAGACGCCTAAATTATAATCAGCTATTTTACCCAATATCAAAGAATTATATGTAAGTGAGGTTGTGGCAGTGACATTGTCAGAAATATTTATTCTTCCCAATGATCCTATCAGATTAATAGTATCGCCAACACTGTCGCCTAAAATTACAGTTCCGAAAGTTGTCAACGAGCTAGAAACAGAAACAGCACCGGTAAAATCAACATAAAAAACACCTTGGTTATAACCGGATGCCTGGCCTACCACCAAAGCATTATTGGCAACAGTTGTGGTGGCAGAAATGTTATCAGAAATATATAATGGCCTACTTAAAGCACCAATAATACCAATACTGTCAGCTATACTATCACCCAAAGTAACATTGCCAAATGTAGTCAAAGTGCCGGAAACGGAAGTGTTGCCGGATAAATCTACATAAAATTTGCCAACACCTAGCGCGGATGTCTGGCCTAAAATTAAAGAATTTTCAGTTAATGTGGATGTTGTGGAACCAGTACCCAATAAAACATCAAAACTCTTGAAGATGGCTCTGTCACTAACTCCATCAAAAACCAAAATCGGAACATTATTTAAACTAAATGCTAAAGCGTCGGCGGTGGCATTGCTGGCGCCTATTACCAAACTGCCACCGGTTAATTTTATAGAACCACGATTAGCGGCTGATAATCCTTGAATATTTCCACTGGTGGAACCGCCCGGTAAAACAATGTCTAATGATTTATCAGTATTATCGCCGTCATAATTAATCAATTGCAAAATTGAATCTGTATTAGAACTTAAATTTTGCTCAAAAATTCCTACCATTGCGTCACCGCCGCCATTAACCACCAATCGGCGCGATGGCGTGCTAGAATTAATGCCTAACGCGCTGGAAATAGTGGAACTGGCCGCGCTCAAAACCGCTAAAGTGCCGGAAGCAGAAACATTGCCTGAAGAATTAATAGACACTAAAGCTGTGCCGCCTGAATTCTGCCACTCCTGTAAAGCGCCTGTTTGCGAACTGTTTGCTCGAATTACCAACAATTTATCCGAGGCCGTGGTGCCTTCAACATAACTTTTTACGCCTGACGGAACAGTGGAAGTACCCACGCCGAATTGTCCAGCAGTAGTTGTGGCTACAAAAACATCATTGCTAACAGTGAAATTCCCGCTAGAATCAGTGACAGGTACATAAGAACCCTGACCGCCAATCGTGGAAGTGGCTAACCCGGATAAATAATCAGCATTAAACGCGTAAGGCGCGGCAGTGATGCGCTTACGCGGCGTCATTTCGCTATCGCAACCAACACCCGCGCCGGAACAAACGGTAATTCCTAAATATAACGCGCTACTATTAAATAAAGTGGGTGAAATGGCTGCTAAACTAGCCGAAGTATCGCCCAAATTAATGGAAAAAATACCATTGGTAACTGTCACTGGTGTGCTTGTTACCGACGCGCAAGTGGAAGAGGCTGTGTATTGGCAAGAACCACCAGAAGCCGCGTCATAAATTGTTAATTTCAAATAGTAAGTCCCATTACTGACGCTATTTCCACTGGAATTGGTGAGTTTTCCTTGAAAAGTAACTTGCTGATTGCCGGCCTCTGCCGGTGATGAGCTTATTAAAAAAAATAAAAACGCAAAAACTACCAATAACCCAAAATTAATGGCATTCTTAAACCATTTTATCTTAGTTGTTCTTTCAGCTTTTTCAGCCATGTTAATGACTGATCTCTCCCTCCTCATTCTTATCTACATTATATCACAAATTATTCTCTCTGGTAATATCATTTTTATCCCCAGATGACTCCAATTCCAGCCCAGTGGGTTTTAAGCCAGTGTCAACACCAACCGAAGCAACCGGTTCAGAACTATTTTTCAAATCAATTGACATACTCTGCTTCTTTTCATAGCCACCTTTTTCATAAGTTACATAATATTCATTACGACCAACCAAAAAGGCGTAACGCCCACTTTTATCTGTAATCTGCGTTTCCAATAATTTGTTATATTGCTTATCAAAAATGCGGGCAATGGCTTGAGTTAATGGTGAGCGAGTATATTCGTCATAAATAATGCCCCAATTCTTTAGCTTGGGCGGTATGGCCAAATGCCTAAATAAGGCATAAAAAGCTATTTGAACTGCCAAAAGCCCGCCGGTGATAATACCAGGCACCCAAACAGCAAAACCAACTGCCACCAATATGCTTACAATACTCAAAATATTCTGAACATGGCGCCAAGCCAATTGCCAAATTAAATGCCCAACTGGCCGCTCCGCTCCGACCGGGTCCAAGGGAATATTCGCGGTGATAGTCGCGCCTTTTTCTTTTACTTCAATTATTTCGCCATGATACAAATCCACAAATTGACCGTCTTCATGCAATCCTCCAAAAAATTGACTGGGAAAATCAAATTGGTCAGTGGAAATTTCCAATTTGTAAGATCCGACAGCAGGGAAAAAGGCATAACGGCCTTCGCCGTCAGTTACTCTACTCTGCACAATACGACCGCTAACCACGTCAATCAAACGCACGGTCATCAATCCCAAAGGCAATTTAGTCAGTGAATTGTAAATTACGCCCCAATTTTTCCGCTTTCTTCTTTTGAACAATAAAGCCGGTTGTGTAAATAAAAAACGCAAATAATTTAAAAGCGATACCCAGCCTACCGAGGCAGTGGCGGCCGCGGCCGCTGCTCCGGCCGCCACCGGAGCGGCCACTTGCTCGGCGATCTTTTGATTTTCCGGATTGGTAATAATCTTTTCAGCTTCGCCAAGCGCTTTTTGCGCGCTCTGGCCCACTTCTTTACCAATTTTTTTACCTATAAATTGAGCTTTCTCGCCTAAATTTTTAGCGATATTTTGCAAATTCTCCGACACTGGAGCGCTCAAATCAATGACATCTTTCAAAAGCGGCGGCACAAAAAGCAACTCCACACTTGGATGGATAATAACGTCATCGCTCATTAAATTAATTTTTTCCGTAGAGTAGCCATCTTTTTCAATTTGCAATAAATAGTTTCCCGCTGGAACCAAAAATCCAAATAAACCATCCGCTCCGGTTACTTGCGGATTACTTTGCCAAAAATCATTGGCCGGCCACAGCGCGCCATTTTGCCAAAGTAAAATCGTCACCACGGACAAAGCCTTTTTTTGGCCATTGACTTTCTCATAAATCTGCCCATATGTCTTGGATTCCATTTGCCAGCTCACGATATTTTTTGTTTGGTCGCTAAAATTCACTAAAAATACCGCTTGATAGATTCCGGCTGACGCCGGCGCGCTGATTTCAGTTTGCCATTGGCCATTTTGCAAACTGAATAAATACGACCCGCCGGCAACATTTACAATTATGGAATCAATCATTTTGGACGATTTTATTTGTGATAAAGACACTTGTAATCCGGATCCGGCCAAGGCGCTGATATTAAAATTATTCGGCACAATAATTTTGCCTTTGGCAACTGAAAAAACAAAATCGGATAATTGCAATTCTATAATGGATGCTCCCGCGCCGCCAGATCCACTGGTAAAAGGCTCTCCGCCCGGCCCAACTGGCGCGCTCTCGCCCGACGATTCTGTCTCATCATTATCCGACGGGTCAAAGCATCCCAAGTCGCTTGGGTAATCTTTGTAACCATCGCCGTCGTTGTCGGCGCTGTCACTACACTGTGGCACGCCACCGCTCGCTGGCGGCTGACTGCCGACTACCGGCGTAGCTTGCGCCATAGCGCCAGAGGCAGTATTTTCATACAAATCCATGGCAAAAGCAGTATAATAATATGTTTGGCCGTTAACCAAATTTTTACTGTCTGTATAGGAAATATCGGTATTTTTTATTCCTTTAATTAAAAAAACCCCATCACCGTCTTCGGTGTTCGTTGGATAATTACTGGAATTTCTCACTAACAAAACTCCTTGAAAATCGCTGTCAGATGGATTGTGCCAGATCAAATAATTTTTTTTGTCCCCGCCAGTCGCCTTAAAATTACTCACATTGGCTGGCGCCGTGGTATCGGCCTCGGTTTTAAAAGTTCCTATTTCCGCTCCATTATACAAACCAATTGATTGGTTGCCAGTTGCGTCAGAGGAAATGATTTTAAAATAATAAGTTGTATTGGGAATAAGACCGGACAAAGTAATCGCGTGATCGGTGACAAAATCAGCGCTGGTTTTTGAAGAACCAAGTTGATTGATAAGACCATAAAACACTTGCGAATCAGCTGATTCATTGGTAATCCAGCTGATGGTGGCATAAAAAATGCCTGGCCTAACAATAATTTGAGTAATTTCCGGCGGAGTGGTGTCGGCCGGCTGTTGACTTGCCGGCAAAGTAGAGGCCGAAGCCACATTGGATAAATTAGACCAATTAGGTTTTTCATCAGCAGTTTTAATGGCAAAATAATACAGGATATTTGGCGTTAAATTACTGATAATTACTGATTGACTGGAGCCGGAAACTTGCACTGTCGGCTCATTACTGATTGATGTAGCGTCGGCCCAGTTGTCAGCAGTAATTGTAGCCAAAGAATAACGAATATCATATTGCGAAGCCGTGCCGCTATTGTTGTCATCGCCCGGCGCAGTCCATGTCAAAGTGGCGGTAGTATCTGTCATCGCGTCCACAAGCAAATTAGTCACGGCTGACGGCGCGGTGGTATCTCCGCCAGTATCACCGGTATCGCCCGTGCCTCCGCCGCCACAACCAGTGCATCCGCCGCCTGATTTAGTGTATGTACCGGAAACAGTGGTCGTGCCGCTGGTGGAAGAAGATATTGCCAGCACCTGACTAGCCAACAATAAAGAAAAAAGAATAAATAAAATAAATACTCGCGACTTGCGTTTGGCAATTTTAACACCAATCCAAATTAAAATTATTATTACAATCAAACCAAGCAATTTAGAACCTAACGCCGATGGCATTATCCAAAAATTTATTTTGCTGTTTAATTCTTGGGAAGATTCGCCATAAAATAGTTTAACGCGAGCGGAATATAACCCGGACGACAACTTATCGGCTGCCAAAGACGCGTCAAACTGCCGCTGACTTTGCGGAAGTATTGATTGACCCAAAGAATTAATGATAATTTCATCAATTTTTTTATCGCGCCAATTAACAATTTCTATGCTGCCATGCGGAACAAAATGCATACTACCTAAATTTTCCAATCGCAATGAAAATTCCAACGGCCAATCATTTTCTTTTTTCGCAAAAGAAACAATTCGCGCGTCTTCTTTAATTGTACCTTTTACTTTAAACAAAAAAAGTGAAGCCACGCGCGATGCCGAGCCAATGCCCAAATTTTTGCCTGGCTGATTAGACCAAAAAAGGGCGGCATAATGACCACCCGGTTCTGCCAAAGCCGAGACCTTAATTCTTAATAAAATATCTTTGGCCTCGCCTGATTTTAAAGTCACTTGCTTTACAGACATTTCAATCCAGCGCGCCGCTCCAAAAGGATCAGAATCCCCTAAAAATTTCGGCTGTGAACTATCTTTTTGCGGTTGGAAATTCTCCAGCCCGGGATAAACTGTGATAGTTTGATTTGTTTCATTAAAAAGCCGCATCTTTTGTATCAATGTTTCACCCGGTTCAGCATTCACTTCAACTAAAGCCGGTGACAAAGAAAGGGCATTGGCGGGGACGGCGCTGGAAAATAAAAAAAACAATGTCATCCCAGCGAAAGCGGGGATCCAGCTCCACCTGACATGTTTTAGTATGCTTCCAATAATAATTCCACGCATACACCTTTTAATAATTCACCGTAGTTGTAAAAGTAACGGTCTGACTATAAGTGCCGCTTTCGGTGCTGGCGCTCACCCCTGTTTTGTATGTGATTGTGGTCTGTTCACTCGTAGCAATGGTGGAAGTGGAAGCAACTGTTTGAGCAACTGTGGTAATGGCGGTGTCAGCACTATTCATCTGCCCTGCATTACCAGAAGTGCGTATGCCATATTCTTCAGAGCCAGCGGTCACTGTTCCATCGCTCACATCATTTATATCATTCGCGCCGGAGCGCAAATTGCCATCTTCCACAATAGTGGCAGTATAGCCGGTGGGCGAATTGGTGGTGACTGTCAATGTTTGAGAAGCGGTTGAAACAGCGTCGGTACCTAAAGTCCCTAAAGAAACAGAATTAGTGGATAAAGTGGCTGATAACACCACGCCGGATGCCGCGGCTTGAAATCCGGCCTCAATAATATAGTTTGTGCTGGTACTTGGTGTATCATGAATGCCAGGCGCTTCTCCAGCTGTGCCTGAAATTTGATAATTGGTGGATGTACCCAAGTCCCCGCCCACGCTAATGGCGTCTACGGATAAATTATAGTTTTCCGAAGACATGGAGGCAGACCCGGCCGCCAAAGGAAAATTTAGAGTTAAAACAAAAATAAGGATAAAAAAAATATAGCGCATATTACTTACATTATACCAAAAAATAAAATTAAAAACCACCCTAGTATCCAATAAAAAACCGCACAGATGTTTTGACTCATCTGTGCGGAAACGAGCTAGTTACGAACGAAAAGGTTGAAGGTTGTCTGTTACTACTCTGCCCACGCATCGTCAACACCTTCTATGGATTCGGGCGAATCATCTTTCGTCCAATCCACAGTCAGGCCTTTTGGTGGCACATCGACCGATCGGATCTCCAGATCCAACTCGTCGGTAATCAGCAAGAGTCGACACGAGTGCTCCCACAACGCTCCGGGGTCATCATCGCAGAAAAAAACCCAACGTTCAGAGCAAGGCACTGAAAACCATATCGGATTCAGTCCCCATACCATTACCAGTGGGCTGATCATCTTTCGATTAGGAATCCACAGTTCAGAGCATGGTCCCGCGATTTCTCGAGCTTTTTCAAGCACATTGTCTGGAACAACCGACGAAGTTTCGCTCGTAATACTCATTGTTATTTCCTCCTACTTTCTACTCTAGCCTATCTTGCGCCATGCGAATTGCAGAAGCCAAGATACGCCATTATTATATCAGGCCACCCACTTTTGGACAAATGGATGTAATAATAAACCGTTGCTGAACAGATATACTTCAAACTAGCTCTCAAATTTTGATTTGTACTCATCTACTATGGTCGGCCCATGTCCCAAACTAATAAGCTCTTCCCTCTCCCACCTTTTACCTGTGTAATCTCCGGATCTAAAATCGGGGACATCATCTCCTGTCTCGTCCGACAATGCTTTTTCTAATCTCGCCTTCACCCCTGCTTCAATGCTGATATTATCCTCTTTTTGAAGCAGGGCCATTTTCACTTTCGACATATCCAAACCAGAGAAGTGATCGACATTTCTCATAACCTCATCCCCAAAACCCCCTTTGATAAGAGCCTGGGCTACTTCGAGTTTTACATTTTCCAGCCTATGAAGCATGGAGGCAACGCCTTCAAGGTCAACCTCGGCACAATGCGCAATGAATGTGTCCTTATCAAGATGGGGAAACGCATGAAAGGCGCCGGATACTCCCTGAATACCTAATTTATATGCGATTTTATTGTCTAGGTTACTACATTTGGCAACAATCTCTAACACTGCCCCAGGAAACATATCAATTATCGCTGACACAACCTCGTTTTGATGTTCAGGTTCTTTTTTTACCACTGCCAGAAGGTTCCACAATTTATCACACAACCCCGATGACATGGAGTGTTGTTGCCCTTTTTCGGCCAAAAATTCTCGCAACAACTGCAGAGAATCCCCCTTAGGAGCTGGCTCGTTGAAGATGGTTTCGCTCATATTTTTAGGCTAAATATTATATTTCTTAAAAATTGGGTTGTGTGATCAGTAAGTATTCACATCATAAACATTAATAACAAAAAAGTCTAGCCTCTATCTCTGGGTCATTCTTCAAGGTTTTAGCGTCAGTGGCAATGCATTCTAAACCAATTTCACGCCTTCCCCCAACTACTGCCAATATGTGTATCCACCCGCATTGGCACGCGCAGTTTAATCACCTTTTCCATAATTTCCTTNNTTAATGGCCATGCGCTCGGCAGACGAACGCAACATTGGTATGCCGCTGTTGATTTCCAACAAATACCGCCGCCGGCCTAGCAATGTTTCCACATAGCCCAAGGAATGCGCCAAGGCCTTGGTTTCGTTTAAAAACTTTTTAACATCTTTAAAAACTTCAAAATACTTGGCAATAAAGTCCCTGGCCTCGGCAAAAGACACGCCGGTGCTTTCCGCCAAACTGTGCGGCCCCATACCGTAAATTATGCCAAAATTAATGGCTTTGGCTGCTTGACGCATCTCCGGAGTTACTTTATCCGGCTCCACGCCATTAATTTTAGCCGCTGTCATTACATGAATATCCGCATTATTTTTAAAAATATCGATCATTTCTTGATCATTAGACAAAGAAGCCACTACGCGCAATTCAATCTGCGAATAATCCGCGCTAACCAATTTAAAACCTTTGGCCGCGACAAAACACTGACGAATTTCTTTTCCCAAATCCCCGCGAATGGGAATGTTTTGGATATTCGGCTCGGAAGAAGACAGCCGCCCTGTGGCGGTTACGGCCTGATTGAAAGTGGTGTGCACCCGCTGGGTTTTCTCATCCAACAAATTCGGCAAAACATCAACATAAGTATTTTGCAATTTGGCGATTTCGCGATATTCGGAAATCAAATCAATAATCGGGTGCAAGCCGCGCATTTTTTCCAACTCCGACGCGGCAGTAGACAAGCCGGTTTTACCTTTTCTAATTCCCATCACGGGAATTTTTAATTTTTCAAATAAAATTTCTTTAAGTTGCTGTGGCGAGGCGATATT
>DOQH01000043.1 GCA_003514455.1 Candidatus Magasanikiibacteriota bacterium | reverse complement strand
TTGGGAGCCGAAGATATTAAAGAAGAAGAGGGCGGACTCACTATTTACATTAAGCAAGAGAATTTTAAAAAATTATTAGATGGTTTGGCCGGTTTGAATCTGGCACCGGAGTATTCCGGTTTGGAGTGGGTGGCTAAGGAGCCAGCGACTGTGAACGATCCGTCTACTCGAATACAATTGGATGAATTATACGCGGCTTTGGATGAAAGCGACGATGTGCAAAATTATTTTACCAGCGAAGCGTGAAAAACCCGGGTAATTGGGTTTTTTAGTTAAAATATGAGGTTTTAAATTGGTGAGTATTGACAAAACAACTAAAATGTGCTATACTATTATGTTGGCTATATTTATAGTCAATCAGCTCTTTTTAATCTAAACTTAATCCAATCCAAGCATTTAATTTAGAAGACAATAATTGCCTCTTAAATTGAGTGCTTGGGATAGGTGTCCCAAGCCACAAAACGCGCAAAAAGGAGGAAACCATGTTGCGCATCCTGTTGGCCGCTTTGGCGGTCGTTCTGTTTGTGTCCATCGGTGCTTGTGCGACAACCGCCGCCTTGCCGGATATGCCAGTGAGTAATGCTGCTCTGGTGAGCGGATATTCGCCCACTATCTCGCATTTCTGGTGTGGAAAGTTCTGTGCAGTGGAGGCCGGATGTGAGGAAGGCCTCGTTTGTTCCTGCGTGCCTGTCAGGTATGATGTTGGTGTAACAGAGGGAGAGGCGTTTGACGCGGCAGAGTTCATGCTTTTTGGGAAAGTGGCACAGGAGCTTCGCGGGGAGCTTTTCCCAAATCTAACAGTTGAAGAGCTACTCCGTCAGCCCCACGAGATCCGTGAAATACACGGATCTTTCAACGACATAATACTACTCTGCGGGACATTCCCGCGATACAATCAGTTCGGTTCCGCCACGGAAGCGGACGACACTGAGAAGTAATGTGCAACCCCGGCAACCTTGAGTGTGTCAGACGCAAGTCAACGACACCTCGGTTGCCGGCTTTTTTAATTTCTGCTAAACTGAAATTACTATGAAAAATTTGCTTCCATTAGTACCCAAACAAATTATTAAAGAAATTGAATATCAATCCGACTCAATCATCAGCAAGGTTTTATTGCAGAGCGAAAAATTAAATCTTACTCTTTTTGCCNNGGCGACTATTTTTATATGCCAGAAAAACTTTTGCACGCCATTAAAGCTAAGAGTAATTTTAAATTTTTACTGTATCTATACTAATATGGCCGGTATTAAAAGAATTTTAGGCATTGATCCGGGGTTTGGCAGAATGGGTTTTGGTATTATTGATGTGGCCTGTGGCAAAATGGAAATGGTGAATTATGGCTGTTGGGAAACACATAAAGGCGAAGAATTTTCCGAGCGGATTTTTTGTTTGATTAAATTGTTGCGCAAATTGATTAAAAAATATCGGCCGACCGCCGTGGCTTTGGAAGAATTATTTTTTTTCAAAAATTTAAAAACCGCTATTAATGTGGCGCAGGCCAGGGGTGCGGTGATGCTCCAAATTAAAGAAAGCAAATTGCCTTTGGTGGAATTGACTCCTTTGCAAGTAAAGCAATCTTTGACTAGTTATGGCAGAGCTGATAAAAAGCAAATGCAAAAAATGGTGCAGGTGATTTTGAAAATAAAAGAGATTCCCAAGCCGGATGACGCGGCCGATGCTTTGGCTATTGCTATAGCCGCTGTTCCATATTTAAATCAGTGCTGCTAAACCAAAGAGTGTCCAGAAAATGACCGCAAGGTCATTTTTAAAATACGGTACATCCACCAGGCCGTGAATGAGAATAATGAGCATTGAGGCGATGAGCGCGCGTGCCAGTGTAGCGCGATTGAAAATTGTTTTTTTGAAAAAAAGTACTATCAGCCAGATAAAAGCAATCAGGCCCAACAGGCCGATTTCACTCCAAAAAGTAATGAATAAATTATGCGGGTACAGGTAAATTTCTGCCCATTTTAAAATGTGCCACGACTTCACCGCGGTTTGATAATTAGCCAATCCAAAGCCTAAAATCGGATGAGTTTTGAGCATTTCCACTGTTTCGCCCCACATATTTAGCCGCAATTGTCCGGAAACTCCTTGAAAAAGAACCTCATTCGCAAACGGTTGTTTCAAAGGCGTGGCAAAAAAGATAATAGCGGCAATAATTATCACGCCCAAAGTCCAGGGGCGTGTTTTTTTATTGATCAAACCAAATATCGCGGTTGTTCCGGCCAGCGCCATCAATGCACCGGTTGATTGAGCAAAGATAATGGCAAAAAGTCCCGAGATAATAATTAAAATTAACAATATTTTTTGTGTCCAGCGATGGTTCCATAAATATATTGTCAAGGGTAAAAGCGGGGCTATATATAGCGCAACGGCATTAGGATAATTGAAAAAGCTGGTGACGCGGCGTGTGGCCGTGGCTTGCCAAAATGGATTAGGAATCAACCAGCCGGTAAATTTTTGAATAATGGCGAAAATTGTTATTGGCAGTGTGCCTAAAAGCAGCGCCCAGATAATTTGTTTTTTGTCTTGTTCGGTTTTGACAGTGGAAATGAAAACAGAGAAAAATAATAGCGGCTCAACAAAGTAGGCTTTCCAAATTCCCATGGCCGTGCGAGTGTCAGTGGATACAAAAATGGAAACAGTGGCGGCTATGAGCAGGAGCATCATGGCCGCGAACCAACGAAGATATGGCGCGGGAGGCAGCTTGCCTTTGACAGCTGACGCGCCGAGCGTTTTCCAATCACTGCGATGTTTAATTACCCAAATCAGAGTGGTAATTAAAATCATTCCTTCCAGCACTGTCATTGGGATATTAAAAATTTTGAATCGCAAAAGATAACTTGGCAAAAAAGCGACAATCAAAAGCAGGCCGTTTAGAGTGCGACAGGTCGTGAGCCAAGCAAAGAGAATGAAAAAAAATATGAGCAACAATTCAAACATGTCATTTAATTAATTCCATAATCATTTTTTTAGTAATCCCTTTTAGTAAAAATAACGCCGCGCAATAAACAAAGACGGCTAATATCAGAGAATAAATAAAATGTGGCAGAGTAATAAAGTAGATGGCGGCTAGCATGGCGATTGAACCGATTAAACTTTTGTTGAAAATTGTAAAAGACGGCCAAACACGAACGGTTTTTTCCACCATGATAAAAGTTAAGATCAATATCAATATCTCGGAAAATACCGTCATCCAGCCGGCGCCAATAGCTCCATAGCGCGGGATAAAGATAAAATAGCCGATTAAAGTAAGCGCGGCGGTGATGATGTACCCCCAAATCATCATTCGCTGTTTATTAAGTGAGACAATCGCGTGTCCGCTCAAGGCGCCAAAGAAAATCGCCAAAAGCGCGATGAGTAAAATTTGCAAATATCGTCCAGACTCGGCAAATTCCGCTCCGGCTAAAAAGGCCATAGCTGGCTTGGCCAGATAAATTCCTCCCAAAACAAAAGGCAGGGCGATTATACTCATAAAATCAAAAGCGCGGCGAAAATAGTGATTGAATTTGGCGCGATCCGCGTGCCAAGCAGAGGTCAAATGCGGAAGAATTATGCCCATAAACATCACCGGAATTGAAGCGGCCACATCAATCACCCGATAAGCCGCGCCATACAATCCCACTTCGGCTTGCGATCGCACTAAAGATAAAATGATGATGTCAGCTCGCAGATAAATTAGATTGAAACCCATGGACATTGCGATGGGCCAGCTTTTGGAAAATATTTTTTTGTAAATCACCCATTCTGTCAGCCAGGTGATTTTGACAATTTTTTTAGTAGCGGCAAAAAAGAACGCGAATTGTGTTGCATTGGCCACCGCGCTGATTGCCAGAATCGGCAATAATCCCCATTGGAAAAAAATACATAAAAAATATCCAATCAGAATAATAAATCGTCCCATAGCGTCGCCGCAAGCCGCAATACCCATGCGCAGATGTTTTTGAAAAACGCCCATGAAAATGTTTTGGAGGGTGGCGGCAAAAAGCGAGCCGGTCAAAACCAACACGCCCTGTTTGATTATCAGGGGATAGGGAAAAAAGAAAATTGCTATCATGGCTGAACCGAAAAACAAAGTGGAGAGCATTAGGCGAAAAGAAAAAAGATTGGAAATAATCCGATCTTCGTCAGCGCCCGGCTCGGCAATCATTTGAGCGCCAATGAGCGTGAGACCGAAATCGGCAAACACAGCGAAAAATTGCAAAAAAGTGGCCACGGTGGTGTACCAGCCAAACTGTTCTTGGCCAAGGTAGCGTGTGACAGCGGCCAAAGCAATCAAGCCGAACAAGGTGGAAAATCCGCGGCCGATTATTTGGATAAGTGTGTTTTTGGCAATAAGAGGGAAGGACATGCCATTAGTATATGTTATTTAAGCGCGATTGACAAATGGCTGGAATTTGAAATATAATGGAGATGATGTTGAGTAAAATCACGCGAAAAATATGGATTTTAGCTGTCACTTTAATTGTGGCCTTTTTTGTTGTAGGGCAGTTAGTAGAAGCCAAAGAGTCGGATTACGCCGCCGAACAGTATTCCAAAATTAAGGAGATTGAAATACAGGCGGGGGAACGGCAAAAAATTAAAATTGGGTTTAAAAATGTTGGACGATATAATTGGCGCAGTACGGGTAAAAATTTTGTTTCCGTCTATACTTTCGGACCGAAATATCGCCAGAGTGTTTTTGAGGATGAATTGTGGTTGGGCGCCGACCAGCCGGCAAAACTAAAAGACCCTTTAGTCGGGCCGACGCAATTGGGATATTTTGAATTTTATTTGCAAGCGCCTGATAAGCAGGGCGTTTATGCTGAAAAGTTTGCTTTGGCAGCGGAAAATAAATTGTGGATTCCAGGCGGGCAATTTGAGTTGGTGATTACTGTGAAAGATGAAATTGCCGATAGTGTTCCGCAAGAGGCATCAGCTGGAGAAACAGTTGTAACAGCGACAGTTGAGGAAACTGCGCCAACTGCGTTAAAAATTATTGACGGCCAAGAGCCAACTGTGCGAGTCGGGCTTTTTACCACCGAAGAGCCGATTATTTTCACCTCGCCATATACTTACGAAATTAAAAATACCCAAGGCGAATTTTTTTGCGTTTTAAATCTTAATGAAGAAGCGTCAGTGAGTTATGTTGAGGCCAGTAGGATTTACCATATCAAGTGTCCGACGACTGATTTTACTTCTGCTTCGCCTGTGCGCGTTGAGCCAACAGAAATAATCAGTTTTATGGAATTGAAAAATTATGAAAAATATTTGCGCTGGCTGCCCAAGGTGAATAATAATAAATTTCGCGGAGTAATTGAAATTAATTTTAGCAAAGACAATGGCTATCTTTGGGTAATCAATGAAATTCCTTTTGAGTCATATATCAAAGGCATTGCTGAATCATCGGATAATAAAAATCAGGAATTTTTAAAGGCATTGGCTGTGGCTGTGCGGACATACGGTTTGAATAATTTATCAAATCCAGTGAAACATAATGGCAAGGGATTTGATGTGGACGCGGACATTGATCAAGTGTATCGCGGTTACGCTTTTGAGGAACAGATGCCTTTTTGGAGCAATGCCATTGATGCTACGCGCGGGATTGTCGTCACTTACAAAAATGAAGTGGCGACAACTCCATATTTTGCCTGTTCATCCGGCCGTACCCGCACATGGCGAGAGGCCTGGGGTGGAATGGACAAACCGTGGATTAAGTCGGTAAAAACGCCGTATGACCGCGGTTATTCGCGTTTAGGCCATGGAGTAGGCATGTCTTTGCACGATGCTCTTACTCGCGCTAAAAAAGGCGCGCTCTATGACGAGATTTTAAAATATTATTACAGCGGAGTAGAGATAAAAAGCGTGTACTGAATTTTATTTTAATCCCAATTTGTTGCGGACTTTTTTCATCTTGGATAGGTCGCGTTCCGCAACAATTCGTTTGCGCAAATTAAATATTTTTTTCCGCATGGCCGCCAGTTCTCTGCTTACTTCACGCAACGCCAGCAAAATAGAACCGTAATTGTTTTCTTTCATATTATTTCAATTTTTGATTATTATTTCCACGCAACATTTTTGCGTTTTTATTCGTAACAACTCTTTTTTCGGTTTTAATTTCTATTTCTTTACGCGCATTACCGGCTACTGTTCCGCCTTCGCGCGCCGCTGTTTTATTTTCCTCTAAATTTTTCGGTTCGCGTTTTTCAGAAATTTCCGTTGTAGCGGTCTCCGCCAGCATATTTAAAACCAATTCCAAATTGGTCATGTTGTCGCGCAGATTTTCTTTTTTAATATCTTTTAATTTTTTGTATTCTCTTGTTGTCAGACCTGTCCACGCCTTGGTAATTTCATCGGTCAAAATGGCAAACTCCAAGCCTTCTTTCACTCTGCGCTTTTCCCATTCGTCAGTGAGCGCCTTGCGAATTTCAATACTTTTCAATCGTTGATTTATCCAATTTGGACTGTATCCTTTTTGTAGATAGGTTTTAAGTGCGCGGTTTATTGCCAGTTCAGGGTCGGCTGTTTCTTCCAATCGCTCATATCCCACGCGAGCCAGCCAGAGCTTGAACGGCTCGGCATTTGGCGAGGGAATAGATTGAATAAGGCGGAGCATTGCTTCGGTGTCAGCCGCGTCAGTAAGGTAATATTTTCCGTCAGATGCTTGCATTTTCAGTTGTCCGATTTTTTCGGACAACTCACTTCCTTCCTTTTTTAGCTTCATTTTGAGATCGTTCCAGTATTTTCTTGGCCTATCGGTTTTTGTTAAAACTTGGATAACATCCATAATCGCAAAATACCAAAGCTCTTTTTTTTCATCCCAATGACGACGGATTTGCGCGCCCTCAAAAATGGTGATCGCCTTATTTTGTGATTGTTTTTTCATAGCTTTATTTATTATTTTAATTTTATGGTATCAAAAAATTGACAAAAAAACAACGAATGAGCTATAATTTAAGTGTGTATATTAAAAAATATAACCTAAATTTATGGCGGGAATTGAAGATAAATTAGCAAAAATTAATGCAATCAAGGCGGAAGCAGAAGCCAAAAAGACGGCGGAAAAAGAAAAAACAGCAAAAGAGTCGGCTGAAAAAAGAACCGGATTAGAGCAAGAAAAAGTGCAGGTGGAGGGCGAGTTAGCGTTGACAACCGAAGAATTACAAAAAAATGAAGCTGGTTTGGCTGAAATAAATGCTATGGATTTATCGGCGTTGGATACTGAATCGCGCGCTGGGATTGAAGCGGAAATTGTTGGAGTCAAAGAAGAAATGGATAATTTGCGCGGAAAAATCGCCGAATTGACCGAAAAAAAGAAGGAAATAGACGTGGAATTGAAAGATGTGACTGATGAGACGGGAAAAATATCAGATGAGAAAACGACCGAATTCAGAGAAGAAGTCGTCGCTGAACAGGCTGAAACCGCGGAGCAGGATTCTATAGAAATGGAAATTCAGCGACCACTTAGCCCCGAAGAACAGAAACGTTTGGATATTTTTTTTAAAGAATTGAAACAAATACAATTGATGCCGGAAAAAACCGCTTTGATTCATAATTATAATGAAAAAATTAAAAATTTGCCTCCACAGCCACGCGGCGCTTTGCCCAATGACAATGATACGGAATGGCAACAAACCAAACGGTTGTTTTATGAAAAGTCAAAAAAAGGATTAGCAGCCGATTTATTAATTGATAATGATCCCAATGCAGGCCATTGGCAACGAAGTCAAGGTCTTGAGTATGTTCCATTGTCGGAGCGTGGCCGTTTAGAGGCCGCGATCGATTTTTGGAGTAATCGATTGGGGCGGCCAGGTATATCAGATGAAATTACGCAAAAAAGATTAGAGGCAGCAGAAGGGATGTTAAAGTTTTTGCAAGAAGAAAGAAAAATTAAACCTAAAAAAGGAAGCGAACTAGAAGGATTATTGGAAAAATTGAATGATTTGAAAGAAGATGTTGGTAGAAGATTGATTAAAGAAAGCGGGGAATTAAGGACTAAGATACGACAAGATGCGGTTCTTTCAAGAGAAAAACGAATTGACTATGAGAAGCGGGATCTTCTGACCAAGTCTATGTCGGAGTTAAGAAAAATATTCGGTCAAATCACGCAAATTTTAGAAAGCTAAAAAAGCGGCCCGTTATAGGCCGCCTTTAAATTTATGTCGGTTGCGAGCCGTGGAATTTTCTGTCTTCGTCAGCCAGCTGAATAATGGCCTCGCGGATTTTGTGCGGCTCGGGCACATTGAAAAAAGTGAACCTTTCTTTTTCACCGGCGGTTTGAATATAGACATTGCCAAAATCAAAGATAGTGGCGAACAAACCGTGGCATTCGGAAGTCACATCTTGCACGCGGAACAAATCCAGTTCAGCCACAGTGCGCGCAAATAATCCCTGCTGGCGAATATCAATGATGCGATCGTTGGTGACAATCCAGATATCCAGAAAATAATTGACAAAAGCGGTGTAGAAAAACAGCCAGATGGAAAGGGCATAGACGCTTCCCAAAAGAATCAAAATCGCAAAAGATATATTATTGATAAAAAGTGCGGGGAATAATAATTTCAAAAGAAAATATAGTCCATATCCGACACCAGCCAGAACTACCAGTAAAAAAATACGCGAAACAAAAGTAACGGTGTCGCGCCGCAAAAGATAAATTATTTTTTCGTATTGTTTTTGTTTGATGATATTGCCGTATTGCATATTAGAAACTTTCAGGTTTTGGAGTAAAAGAAATTGATTGGAAAAATGTTATTGGTTCATTCCAATCAATCGGCTGGACGAGTGTCCACGCCCAAAAAGAAATATAGATAACTCCGGCGAGAAAAATAAAAGTCATAAAAAAACTCATAAAGTGGACTTCGGCAAAAGAAATCAAATGATAGACATCCATTAAAATAAAGATGACATACACGAGCGCGAAAAGCGCGATAGGAAAGAGGAAATAATATAGTGGAAAAGACATATTAAAGGAGATTTTCTTGTTTAGGCGGCTCCATACCTAAATGTTTGTAAGCCAAGGAGGTGGCTACGCGGCCGCGGGGCGTGCGATTGATTAAGCCGCATTGGAGCAAAAACGGTTCGTAAATTGTTTCAATGGTTTCAATTTCTTCAGCTGTGGCCGCGGAAAGCGTTTGCAAACCGACCGGCCCGCCGTTGAATTTTTCAATCATTACTTTTAGCATCAGGCGGTCAATGTGGTCAAGGCCGACATGGTCAATTTCCAGCATTTTTAGCGCCTCTTTGGCCAAATCAGTTGTAATTATACCATTTCCTTTTACTTGCGCGAAATCGCGCACTCGTTTGAGCAGGCGATTGGCCACGCGCGGAGTGCGGCGGGCAGAGACGGCAATCAATCTGGCCGCGCCATTATCAGTGCCAATATCTAAAATGCCGGCGCTTCGCCGCACAATTTGTTCAATTTCCGGCTCTTCATAAAAATTAAGGTGATAAATCGCGCCAAAACGGTCGCGCAAGGGGCCTGATAGCAGACTCATTTTGGTAGTGGCGCCGATAAGTGTGAAATGGTTCAAGTCGACGCGCAGAGTGCGCGCGCCCGGGCCTTTGCCAATGATAATGTCTAAAGCATAGTCCTCCAAAGCTGGATAGAGTACCTCTTCTATGGTTTTGTTCATCCTGTGAATTTCATCAACAAACAAAACATCGCCGGTTTCCAAACTGGTGAGAATGGCGGCCAAGTCGCCCACTCGCTCCAAAGCCGGGCCGGAAGTAATTTTGATATTCGCTCCCATTTCTTTGGCAATTATATTAGCCAAAGTAGTTTTACCAAGCCCCGGATTTCCATACAGCAGGACATGCTCCAATGATTCAGAGCGTTTTTTGGCCGCGTCCAAAAAAATCCGCAGATTGTTTTTAATTTTTTCTTGGCCGATAAATTCACCCAGACATTGCGGCCGCAAAGTCAGGTCAAGTTTTGTTTCTTCATTTTTGATTTGAGGGGAGATGAGGCGATTCATAAGATTCAGAGGTCGTCTGGTATTGATTTTTTAAACAATGCTTCTGCCCGGCTGACAAATTTCTTAATTTTTTTGCCGTCTTTCTGTTTTTTTATTCTCTCCCTATCAGCATTATATTCGTCTATCAAGGCATCAAATTTGGTAATGGCTTCCGAGGAGCTTTTTTGGGCAATATATTTAATTTCAGAAGGTGTATATTGTCTTGCATCTAAATATTCCGCGTAATGCGGCAAAGGTTTGAGGTCAACGAGAAAAGCGCCGTCTATTGAATCACCATCTAAAACCATGGGTAGCGGCGTCCAAATGTTAATCACATCGCGATAAAGACCGACGCCGCTGGTAAAGTGGGCATCAATCAATTTTCGTCGCTCATCAGTCAAACCATCTAGAATTTTTGGTTCGCCTTCTGTCATAGAAAATTATTTGGTCCAGGTGGGAATCGAACCCACATGAGCTTTCGCTCAACAGATTTTAAGTCTGTCGTGTATACCAGTTCCACCACTGGACCTTTTTGTTATTTCACTTTCACCACCACCACTGTCGCGTCGTCATACAATCCTTTTATTTTAGTCGCGGCCATTATTTTTTGTGCGATGGTTTCGGCTGAATCTTGCTCATTGATTAAATCAAATAATTCTTGGTCAGTCAATCTGGTGTGGATGCCGTCGCTTGTAAGTAAAAAAATTTCTCCGGATTTTATGGGCAGTTGATGATGGCACGGCTTTATTCTATCTGGTCCATAACCGATTTCATGGGTGATGATGTGGCTTTCTTTCATCGCTTCTTCAGGCGACACGCCCTTTTTGAGCAATTCAGCTTCTTTCGTGTGGTCTTCGGAAAGTTGCCCCCAAATTGATCCTCGTTTGCGGTAAATTCTGGTATCACCGACATTGGCGCAGGCAAATTCATTGCCGCGGATAATCAAGCCGGCAAAAGTCGTTCCCATGCCGCTATATTGCGGGTCGCGATTCCAGACATCGCGGATGTCAGTGTCGCCGGTCTCTGTCATTTCATCCAGAATTTTTGGCAATGATTTTTTTGGTTGCGTCTCGGCCTCTGCTTCTCTGTCCGCCACTTCTTTGCTTGCGGCAATCATTAATTGCGAAGCAATTTCTCCACCGGGCGCTCCGCCAATGCCGTCAGCCACTACTGCCGCGAATAAATCACCTTTTTGATATTCCAAATGGCTGTCTTGATTCACTCTGGCGCTTTTTTCCGGTTTGGCTTCGCTTAAGGCCGCGTATTCAATAACACGAGATTTAATATCTCTCAAGTCCGCCCGGCTTTTTTCTCCATTATTCATAGTTATTTTTTAGCCCATGATAATAATTTTTCAATTGGCCAAGTATTGATTACATCTTTTTTAGTCGCCCAGCCGCGGCGCGCCGTGCCAATACCCAATTCCAGAAATTTAAAGTGATCTGGGTGGTGGGCATCAGTGTCAATCGCGATTTTAACGCCTTGGGCAATGGCCTCGCGCACATAAGTATCTTTTAAATCCATTCTATCAGGAAAACAATCTAATTCAAGAGCCACCCTGTTCGCGGCCGCAGATTTGATAACGGCTTTCATATCCAGTTCATACGGCTCGCGGCGGTTGATTAAGCGGCCGGTTGGGTGAAATAGGATGTTCACGAGTGGGTGTTCAATCGCGCGGATGATTCTTTTGGTCTGTTCTTCTTTGCTTAAACGAAAAGCCGAGTGCACAGCCACGCTTACGATGTCCAATTTTTTCAATGCCGCGTCGGCGATATCTAGCGAACCGTCTTTATTGATGTTTATTTCCGCGCTTTTTAGAATTTTGAAATTTATTTTTTCTTTGATAAATTTGGCATTAAGCGCGTCAATTTCTTGACACTGTTTCAGCAGTTGTTTTTCATCCAGTCCATGCGCTATGCCCAGTGTTTTAGTGTGGTCGGTAATGGCAATGTATTTCAATCCCGCTTTTTGAGCCGCGCGCGACATGGCTTCAATTGAGTATTCCCCGTCAGTCCAATTGGTTTGCGTTTGCAAATCACATTTGAGCGAGCCGTAGGGGATTAGTTTTGGCAATTGATGTTTTTGCGCTGCTTCAATCTCGCCGGAATCAGTACGCAGTTCCGGTTCAATGTAATTCAAGCCGAGCGAGGTATAAATTTCTTCCTCGGTTTGGCAGGCGATATTTTTTGCGCCGCGCCATAGTCCATATTCATTTAATTTTAGCCCTTTTTTTATGGCGATTTCACGAATGATAACATTGTGATTTTTGTCGCCGGTAAAATATTGCAAAGCCGCGCCAAATGATTTTGGTTCCACCACGCGCAGATCCGCGTCCATATTGATTTTCAAACGCACGGACGAGCGAGTTGATCCATAATTCAAGACACTTTGTACTTCGGGCAAATTAACAAAGGTCGCCATTATTTTTTTTGGTTGATCTGAAATTGCCAGAATGTCAATGTCTCCGATGGTTTCTTGCCAGCGCCTGATAGAGCCGGCAATTACTACTTTTTTTACTCCACTTACTTGGCTTAATTTTTGTTCAATCTCGCGAGCCAAAGGCAAAATATATCCCAAAGGAACACGACTGGTATTTGTTTTTAAAAATTTTAATCCGCGCTGTATGTTGGCCTCGCTCTGCGCGCCAAAATGTTCTAGTTTGGCTATTTTGTGGCCAGAGATTGCTTTGGTCAAACCAGCTCTGTTTTTAATTTTCAATTTATCATACAATATTTTCACTTTTTTCGGTCCCAATCCTTCAATGGATGATAATTCTTCAATATCCACCGGCAGTTTCTTTTTAAGTATTTCGTATTCTTTTAGTCGGCCGGTTTTAATAATTTCTTCAATGTGCTCGGCAAGATTTTGGCCAATGCTTGAAATTTGTTTTAATCCGACAAGCCCCTCCGTTTTGAAAATTTCTTCAACATTTTTATCCAAAGCCAAAATCGCTTCGGCTGCTTTGGCATAGGCGCGTGGTTTAAATGGCACATTCAGTCCTTCCAGAATAAAGGCCATGGCATTGAAAATTTTGGCAATTTGCTCGTTCATATAGGCCTATTTTAGCATTTTTAGGCAATAAAAACAACAGAGACGGGCATTGAGCCCGCCTCTGTTTATTAAATTATTTCCCGCTTTTTTCAATCCTTTTTTTCTCGTTTTCATCCAAAATGATTTTTCTAATACGCACGGATTTTGGCGTGATTTCCACCAGCTCGTCATCGCCAATATATTCTAAAGAATCTTCCAAATCCATTGTTTTGGGAGTATTGAAATGTTGCATCGGGCCATCGCCTTTGGAGCGCATATTGGATAATTCTTTGGCTTTGCAAACATTGATGCGCAAATCGCCAGTGCGAGCGTTTTGCCCCACCACTTGGCCTTTGTATACCTCCACTCCCGGACCAATGAATAACACTCCGCGGTCTTGCACATTCACCATGCCGTAAAGATTGGTGGTGCCGGTTTCGTGCGCCACGAGCGACCCCTGATCGCGTTCGCGCCAATTGCCAGGATCCTGTTGGAAGGCGTGAAAATTTGTATTGATAATTCCCATGCCGCGGCTGTCTGTCATAAATTCCGAGCGATAGCCAAAAAGACCGCGAGTGGGGATAATAAATTCCATAAAAACAATGCCATTTTCCGCGCGCATTTCTTGCATTTCGCCTTTGCGGCTGCCCAATTTTTGAATCACAATGCCGGACGAGGCCTCGGGCACCTCAATAAACACTCGTTCATAAGGTGTTAATTTTTTTCCGTCAACTTCTTTCATGATTACCTGCGGACGAGAGACCTGCATTTCATAGCCCTCGCGGCGCATTCTTTCAATCAAAATAGCCAAATGTAATTCACCGCGGCCCGACACCGTCCAGCCGCCGGTCGGATTTTCTTCCACAGCCAAAGCCATGTCAGTTTCCAATTCTTTTTGCAATCGTTCCTGCAATTGGCGCGAAGTGCTGTATTCGCCTTCTTTTCCGGCAAATGGTGAATCGTTCACGGCAAAAGTCATTTTTACTGTTGGCTCTTCAATGTTTAAAAGTGGCAAGGCCACTGGCGACTCCACATCAGCAATTGTTTCTCCGATATTGATGTCGGGCAAACCGGCAATAGCTAAAATATCTCCGCACTGTACATCATCTGTTTCAACTCGTCCAAGACCTTGAAAAATCATGGCGGCTGTCAATCGAGCTTTTTTCATTTTTCCTTCGCGATTGATGTGCATTACTTCTTGTTTAGCAGACAAGTGGCCGTTGTAAATGCGTCCGGTGGCAATCCGCCCTTTAAAATCATCATAAAAAATAGAAGTGACCAGCATTTGCAAAGGCGCGTCAGGATCGCCTGAAGGAGCAGGCACATGTTTGAGAATAGTTTCAAAAATTGGATTGATATCTTTCATTTTTGCCAAATCCGACTCCAATCCGGCCAGTCCTTTTTTAGCAGAGGCATACACAATAGGAAAGTCAGTGGCTTCGTCGCTCGCTCCCAATTCCACAAACAGATCAAATGTTTTATCCAAAGCATAATTAACGCGCGCTTCCGGCTTGTCAATTTTATTAATCACCACGATTATTTTTAAATTCATTTCCAATGCCTTTTTTAAAACAAATCTGGTTTGAGGCATTGGCCCTTCTTTAGCATCTACCAAAAGTAAACAGCCATCAGCCATTTTTAAAACGCGCTCCACCTCGCCGCCAAAGTCAGCGTGGCCAGGCGTGTCAATGATATTGATTTTGGTATCGTTCCATTCCACAGAAGCATTTTTGGAAAAGATGGTGATGCCGCGTTCACGCTCCAATTCATTGCTGTCCATGATCAATTCACTGGCTGAGTCCTTGCGCATTGTGGTGTTTGATTGGCGCAATAAAGCATCCACCAGCGTGGTTTTGCCGTGGTCTACATGAGCGATAATGGCGACATTGCGGATGTTGAGCATAGTTTGTGGCGCGTATAAGCGTTAAGTATAGCAAAATTAAGCGGGAGTGTCAAATGTCGGAGGCAACATCCTTGACTTATTTTGTTAAATAAAGTAATGTTTTTGATAGGTTCCAAACTTAAACAATAAGGAGAAATGAGAGATGGACGCGAACAATCCGATCAGTCCTGATGGCCGCACCTATCATTTGCAAACACGTAAAGGCGACATCGCCCAGCATTGCCTGCTCGTTGGTTCGCCGGAACGAGCGGAAATGATCGCGCGGACAATGTTCACCTACTGTGAATGTGTTGGCGATCACCGCGGTCTCAAGTCATATACCGGCAAGGTTGATGACTTTCCGATATCAGTGGTCACGACAGGGATGGGCAGCGCATCTACCGCTATCGTTTTGCCTGAGGCGGTCTACTCTGGCGCGAAACGGCTCATTCGCGTTGGTTCATGTGCAACTCTCTGGCGCGACCCAAAGCCGGGAGATTCGGCCATTTGTACGGGCGCAGTGCGTTTGGATGGCGCCAGTGAAAATTGGGCGCCAATCGAGTATCCTGCCGTCGCCGACTTCCGCGTGGTTAGCGCGCTGGTTGTAGCGGCCCAGCGACTCGGCCTGCCGCACTATGTCGGGATCGGAACCACAACTACCTGCTTCAACGAGGGGCAGGCCCGGCCGGATTTGGACGGCTATCTTCCGCCTCGCTTGCAGGCCATACACGACGAGCTCGTCCAGCGGGGTGTTCTTTTCTACTCGATGGAAGAGGCCACCTTGTTCGTATGGTGCACCACGCACGGCAAAGATATTTGGGCAGGAGCGATTGATGCCATCTACGGCAACCGTCACACCAACGAATTCGATGTTCGCGGCGAGGAGGAAGCCGCGCGCATCGCCATCCGCGCGCTGCTCATTCTCAACGA
>DOQH01000020.1:14530-14734 GCA_003514455.1 Candidatus Magasanikiibacteriota bacterium | reverse complement strand
ATTTTTTTGCCTTTTGGGTTGCATTTCGGCGCCATGGCGCGTAATTTTTACGCGTATTTTTTCAGTTTGTTTGGGGTATGGAGTGTTTTAGCAATAGCGGGACTTGGCATATCAGTATGGTTTTTACTGTGTCATCCCCGTGAAAACAGGGATCCAGTTGATGATTTGGAAGGTAAGTTTGCTGGATTCCCGATCAAGTCGGGA
>DOQH01000020.1:14364-14484 GCA_003514455.1 Candidatus Magasanikiibacteriota bacterium | reverse complement strand
GAATATGGCGAATGGCAGAAAAAAATTTACGCGCTAACAGAAGACAATGCCATTATTGTTACTCGCTATGCTGATAAATATCTGTTTCCCGGCCGAAAAATTATTCCCGGATGGGAAATG
>DOQH01000020.1:0-14235 GCA_003514455.1 Candidatus Magasanikiibacteriota bacterium | reverse complement strand
TTTGCCCCGCAATTTTTAACGCCCCCAGGGGACAAGGGGCACTAGACCTTCCAGGTGAGGAAGTTCCTCCTAACGAGCGTTTGTCCGCGGCGCGACTTGGTGTGCTGACGGTTGTCGCAGTTGACCGGCTCGCGANNATTAAGGGGGAATTGCCGTGCGTTAAGGTTTATGAAGATTCTGAAATAATGGCGTTTTTGGACATTCATCCTGTAAATTTTGGTCACACCCTGGTTGTGCCCAAGGCGCATTATGTGAATGTGATGGATACGCCAGCTGATCTTTTGAGTAAACTTATGACAGTGGTAAAAAAAATTGCCCCGGCGATTTCAAAAGCAACTGGAACAGACAGTTTTAATTTGGGAGTGAATAATGGCAGCCCAGCGGGACAGGTGATTTTTCACACGCATTTTCATGTGATGCCGCGCTATGATGGGGACGGATACAAAATGTGGGGCGCTANNCAATTGGAAAAAAATAAAAAGTGAGGTGGTGCATCAAAATCCATTTTGGATTTATCGTCAGGATGTGTTTGAAGTGGATGGTTGCGCTACGCCACGCGATTATTATTATGTAGAAACACCAGGCAGTGTGATGGTGGTGCCTCTATTGTCTGACGGTCGGATTGTAATGGTGCAGACATACAGATGTTTACAGAATAAATACAGTGTGGAATTTCCAGGAGGAGCTGTCAAAGACGGACAGACCTTTGAACAAGCGGCGCATAGGGAATTACAAGAAGAAGCAGGATTAATAATCCAGGATTTGATAAATATCGGCGAATTTTGCCCTTTTAATGGAATTTCCACTGAATTGTGCAGAGTATATTTGGCGCGAGGATTGGAAAGAGTGGCGGCGGAAAATAATCCGCAAGAACCAATGGAATTGATGCCGCGCAGAATTGATGAGATTGAAAATTTAATTAAACATAATCAAATTTGGGATGGCCAGTCCTTGGCTGTTTGGGCTTTGGTGCGGCCGCATTTAACACGAGATCTATGAATTTACTTGTTTGCGGCGGAGCCGGGTTTATCGGCTCTAACTTTATCCGCTATTTTTTACAAAAACACGCTGATTGTCGCGTGGTTAATTATGATAAATTGACTTATGCCGGAAATTTGGAAAATTTGAAAGATATTGAGGGTGACCCGCGTTACTCATTTGAGCAGGGTGATATTTGTGATTTGGAAAAATTAAATGAAGTGATTTGTGCGCATAAAATTACGCATGTGATAAATTTTGCCGCTGAAACGCATGTTGACCGCTCAATTCATGGAGGATGCAAGGAATTTGTTTTAACAAATACTTTAGGTGTTCAGATGATTTTGGACGCTGTGAGATTCAACAAATTGGAAAAATTCGTGCAGGTTTCAACTGATGAAGTTTATGGCGCTTTGGGTTTGGATGAGGAGCGCGAGTTTACCGAAGAAACGCCCATCATGCCCAATATGCCCTATGCAGCTGCCAAGGCCGGAGGTGATTTGATGTGCCGCGCGTATTTTGTCACGCACAAAGTGCCTGTAGTGGTGACACACTGCTCCAATAATTATGGGCAGTATCAGTTTCCGGAAAAAGTTATTCCTTTTTTCATTTTTAAATTATTGGTTGGTGAAAAAGTGCCGGTGTACGGCGATGGTTTGAATATTCGCGATTGGATTCATGTGCTGGATCACGCAACGGCCTTGGATTTGCTGTTGCATAACGGCGTTGGCGGCGAGGTGTACAACATCGGTTCTGACAACGAACGGAATAATTTGGAAATCACCAAGTTGATTTTAAAAATAATGGGCAAAGGCGAAGAAATGATTGAATATGTGACCGATCGTCCGGGCCATGACCGGCGCTATGCCATTGACGCGTCAAAAATCCGTTCATTGGGTTGGGCAGCGGCCTATTCGTACGATAAATTTGAGCGGGGTCTAGCCGAAACAGTGGGGTGGTATTTGAATAATAAAGAGTGGGTTGAGCATATCCAGCAGAAGAAAAAAAACGAGATGAATAAGTTTCAGGAAAATTTGGAACGGTCTGCTGATAAAATGCAAGTAGCAAAATAATACAGGGTGCATATTTGCTTTTTTTTGCTGCGGACTGTCGCCGCGACTGCAAAAAAGCAAGTATGCACCAACTAAAATGATTATGTTCAAACAATTTCAAAGTTTTCAACTTAAAAAAATAGACACGGCAAAATTTGTGATGAGTGCGGTGGAATTAAAGGAATATATTGATTTTGAAGTAAAGCGCGTTTATTTTATCACCGGCATCAAAGCGTCGACAGGTGCGCATTGCCACAAAGTGGAAGAAGAGTTTTTTATTTTACAACAGGGGAGTTGCACAGCGGTGATTGATAATGGCAATGGTTTGGAAGAATTTGAAATGCATGGTTTGGCAAGCGCCATGTATGTGCCGCCTCTGGTTTGGCACCATTTTAAGGATTTTTCATCTGACGCGGTTCTCTTGGCTTTGAGTTCAACCAATTATAATCCGGACAGAAGTGATTATGTGGAGGACTACGAAGAATTTAAAAAGTTAAAAAGATAATTATGTCGGAAGGTGCGAAAATGAGTCGTCGGGAATTTTTAACTTGGGCGGCTGCTGGAGTGAGCGCCGTGGCCGGAACCGCTTTTGAATTAGGCAGAAAAAAAGAATCTGTCGAGTCGGCTGACACAACACTGTTGGCCGCAGAGACACCTGCTGTTGAGGAATCAATATCAGTGGGCGGGGAAAACAAAGAAACTCCTAAAAAATACGCCGTCGGCGCTTTTTTGGATGAAGAAATTGATCGATTGGCAGAGGAAATCAATGAGCCGGGAAAAAAGAAGTTGCTTTTATCAGAAGGCGCGAGAATCAGTAAAAAAGAAAAAGGAAAAATTTATAAGAGACGATTTAGTAAAAATGAAAAACAAATGGCGAAATATTTTGATCCATTTTTAAAATCGCAAGATGATATTCGTGATGCGTTGAATGAGGCCGATCCTTTAAAATTAATTCCACGGTCAGTGTTGTGTGGCATGATTGGCATGGAAAGCGGTGGTAAAAATGTTGTTAATAAGGAAACTGGCGCGGCTGGAATTTGGCAAATAAATTTAATTACTGCTAAACATTTGGGTTTGAAAGTTAATGGAAATGTTGACGAAAGAATGAATTTGAAAAAATCATCAAGCGCGGCCGCGAGATATTTGCTTGATTTGTATGAAAGATTTGGCAGGCAGTGGGGTCTGGCTTTGGCAGCTTATGCCGGGGGTCCTGGAAAACTCACAGAGCGGATTCGCAAACATTTTAATTTGGATTCCAAAACCGATTTTACGCCTGATTTGTTCAGTAAAAAAAATATTAATACTGTTACTCTTTATCGCAAATTTCACAATCAACACAGCGTGCAATATCCTTTTGGCGCGCAAGCCATGGCCGGTTGGATGGAGGAATTGGCAAATAAAAAAGAAGATGGCGGGGAGACGGACGAGATGAAGTTGGCAAAAAATATATGAGTGTCTTGATTTTAGGCGTGCGTGGGATGTTGGGGCAGGCGCTGGCGCAAGAATTCAGTGGCGCTGGATACGAAATGACTAGCTGTGACAGGGCAGAGTTGGATATTACCGACAGAGTCCTGGTATTGGAAAAAATTGGCGCGTTAAAACCGCAAATAGTCATTAATGCCGCGGCGTATAATAGTATTGATAAAGCAGAGACAGAAGACAGGGATTTGGCTTTTAAAATCAATGGCGAAGCAGTTGGTTATTTGGTAGAAGCGGCCGCGCGAGTCGGCGCGTTTTTTGTACATTATTCTACTGATTATGTTTTTCGCGGCGACCGGAAGGATGGATACACAGAAGATGACGCGCCAGACCCGCAAAGCGTGTACGCGAAGTCAAAATTTGAAGGTGAAAAAAAAGTGATTGGGCAATATCTTATCCGTACGTCGCGTTTATTTGGTCCGGCTGGAATAGGCGATAGCGTGAAAAAAAGTTTTGTTGATGTGATGTTGAAACTTGGTGGCGAAAAAAAAGAGCTGGATTTGGTTGATGAAGAAGTCAGCTCGCCTACTTATGTTGTGGATTTGGCGCGAGCCACGCGCGAGTTAATTGAATCAAGCGCGCCTGCTGGAATTTATCATTGCACTAATTTTGGCGCTTGCACTTGGTATGAATGGGCTAAGAAAATTTTTGAATTAACAAAATTGAATGTTAAATTAAATCCTGTGCCAGCAAATAAATTTCCTCGTCCCGCAAAGCGTCCGAAATTTTCAAAATTACTCAATACAAAGTCGCCTCCTTTGCGCAAATGGGAAGATGCTCTGGCTGAATATCTGGCCCCTGAAAAGAAATAGTGTATAAAATACCCAGCCGCAGACAGCATTTTAAAGAGGCCGCAGCCGCCTCTCTTTTATTTACATTTTTGGTGTTTTTTGATATGATAATAGCATAAAAATTAAGTTAATTTTATGCTTTTTTTAGACAATATCTTACAAATTAAAAATTTGGATAAAGGGCAAATGCTCTCCTCAATTGAGGCCTTGGCTGACCAATGCCGAGAGGCCGTGCGCGATTTACAGGGCGTAAGCGTGCCGCGCGATTATTCGCAAGTTAAAAATATCGTGGTTGCCGGCATGGGTGGTTCTGCTTTGGGCGCGTATATTATTGACGCGCTTTACGCTGGCGAAATGAAGGTTTCTTTGGAAATTGCAAATGTTTATCATCTGCCTGCGTATGTTAATAAAGATACTCTAGTTGTGTTATCTAGTTATTCCGGTTCCACAGAAGAAACGCTATCTTGCATGGCTGAAGCGAAAAAAGTTGGCGCGAAAATTTTGGTGATGACAGCTGGCAAGGATTTGGCTAAATTTAAAAAAGATAAAAAGTTGCCCGGATATTTGTTTGTTCCGCATTTTAATCCTTGTAATTCACCACGCATGGGGCTTGGGTATTCTTTGTTTGGGTTGTTGATTTTGTTTGGCAAAATGGGATTTATTAAGTTTGGCGAATTTGAAGCGCAAAAAGCAATTAAAGTGGCGGAGAAATACAATCGCGCGTTGGGAGTTTATAAAAAAATAACGGATAATCGCGCCAAGCAATTGGCAGAAAAAATTCAAAATAAAATTCCATTTTATTTTTCCAGCTCCCATCTGGCCGGAAACATTCACACAGCTGCCAATCAGCTAAATGAAAATGCCAAGGTTTTTGCCTATTGGGCATTGCTTCCTGAAATAAATCATCATTTGATGGAGGGTTTATTGTTTCCAACAGCGATTAAAAAGGACTTGGCTTTAGTGTTTTTTGAATCAGCCGGCGACGAGCTGAAGATACGAAAGCGATTTGCTTTAACGCGAGAAGTTGCAAAAAAGCGCGGAGTGGAAGCAATTTCATATATGTTGCAAGAAAAAACTCCTTTAGGTCAATCCTTTGAATTATTGGTTTTAGGCAGTTATGTTAGTTTTTATTTAGCCATGCTTTACGGCCTTGATCCAACACCAATTCCTATGGTGGATTGGTTTAAGAAAAATATGTATTATAAGCGGAGCTTGTAAATTTCGGCGGGCTTCGCAACCCAAAAACAAGTTTTTGGGTTGACTCAACCCTTGAAATTATGCAATTATCAGTCATAACAGTCACTTGGAACGCGGGAGAAAAAATCAGGGAGCAGATGCAATCAGTGCGCGAAGGGTGTGAAAAAATTTCTTTTGAGCAGATTGTGGTGGATAATGGATCAAAAGATAATACGGTGGAGATTGTTAGAAGTTTTTCACATGCCAAATTGATTGCTAACACGGAAAATACCGGCTTTGCGGCGGCTAATAATCAAGGGGTGAAAATCGCATCAGGCGATTTCCTTTTGTTTTTAAACCCGGATATGCTGGCGGCTCCTGGCAGTTTGGATAAAATGGTGGGATGGCTTGTGAAGCATCCGGACGCAGGAATAGTTAGCTGTAAATTGACTGACGCAGAGGGTAATTTTAATCCCGAGGCCAGCCCGCGGCGTTTTCCAACTGTGTGGGATCAGGCGGCTTTACTTTTGAAATTATCACATGTGCTTCCGTTTGTTTTGAATAAATATCTGATGAAGAATTTTGAGCCAAACAAAGAGCAAGAAGTTGACAGTGTGCGTGGCGCTTTTATGCTTGTGCGAAAAGAAATTATGGAGCAACTGGGTTGGGCTTTTGATCCGCGCTATTTTATTTGGTTTGAAGATGTTGATTTATGTCGCGAAATTAAGCGCTTAGGGTATAAAGTGATATACACGCCGATTATTTCTTGTGTGGATTATGTCGGACAGAGTTTTATCAAGCAGGAAACATTATGGAAGCAAAAGAATTTTACTGCAAGCATGCTCACATATTTTAAAAAATGGGAGCCGTGGTATAAATGGGGGATAATTTGGATTTTGCGTCCTGTCGGAATTGCGTTGACTTGGTTTTTAACAAAATTATAAGCAAAGCTTAAAATTATGAAATTGTCAGTTCACATTGTCACCTGGAATGGGGCAAAATATATTCCGCAGCTTTTTAAATCTTTGCGAGAACAGACGGGCAAAGATTGGTTTTTGTTTGTTTGGGACAATAATTCATCCGATAACACTGTTGAATTGATTAAAAATGAAGTGAACAAATTAGGTGTTCAATATAAAATTGTGGAAAATAAAGAAAATTTGGGTTTTGCCGGTGGGCATAATGAGGTTTTTAAAATGACAGATGGAGAATATATTTTGCTTTTGAATCAAGACATGTTCTTATCTCCTGATTGTTTTGAAAAATCAGTGAATTTTATGGACGCGCATCCAGAGGCAGCGGCTATTAGTCCGAGATTGATGAAATGGAATTTTGCCAGTGGCGCGTTCACAAACATTATTGACACTTTGGGTCTAAAAGTTTTTAAAAATAGGCGAGTGGTGGATTGGAGAGCGGGTGAAGAGTCGTCGTTTATGTCCAGCGCGCCATTGCAGGTCTTTGGCATCTCCGGCGCTTTGCCAATGTATCGCGCCGCGGCTTTGCGAGCAGTAGCATTTGAAAATCGCGATTTTTTTGATGCTAGTTATAATTCATATAAAGAAGATGTTGATTTGGCCTATCGTTTGGCTTCTGCCGGCTTTAAATCATATGTTTTACCAGATGTCATTGCCTATCACGATAGAGCTGGAGCAGGGCCAAAAACAATGATTGACGCCGCGGCATTGGAAAATAAAAAAAATCAATCGGCCTGGGTGAAATATCATAGCTACAAAAACCATTTAATGACTTTGTACAAAAATGAGTACTGGCAAAACTTTCTTCTTGATTTTTTTTGGATATTGTGGTATGAAGTAAAGAAGTTCATGTATTTTTTATTGCTTGATAGGGGAGTGTTGGTCGGCCTTACAGAGGTGTGGAAAATGCGAAAGGAATTAAAAGAAAAGAGAAAGTGGATAATTAAAAACAGAAAAATTAGTTGGAGAGAAATGAGAAAACTACATGTTTGACATAGTAGTCACAATAGTAAACTACAAAATGGCCGAAGACATTCGGGATCTTTTGCATTCCATGAAATCCGACTTGATCGGTTCTGATTTGAAAGTGCAAATTGTGGTGGTGGACAATACGCCGGAAGAAGGCGCTTGGCTGATGTTTAAAAATAATTTTCCGGAAGTTAAATATCTGCCACAGGAAAGTAATGTTGGTTTTGGCAAAGCGCAAAACATCGGCATAAAATCCACTGAAGCCAAATACCATTTTATTTTAAATCCTGACGCTGTTTTTCCAAGTGGCGAGCGTGTTTTGCAAAGATTGTTTGAACACATGGAAACGCATCCAAAAATTGGCATGGTCGGCCCCAAACTTTTGAACAGCGATAATTCGTTGCAGTATTCTTGCTATCGTTTTCCCGATTTTTGGATACCGCTTTATCGCCGAAGTTCATTGGGCGAGTTTAAAAAAAATCATCGCAAAGTGGCGCGATATTTAATGCACGACTTTAATCATGATCGCAATCAGCCGGTTGATTGGATAATGGGTTCGGCAATGTTCGCGCGCGGGATTGCTTTGGAACAAACCGGATTGTTTGACGAACGATATTTTATGTATTTTGAGGACTGCGATTTGTGTCGCAGATTTTGGGATGCCAACTGGCCGATTTATTATATTCATGATATAAAGATAAAACACAGGCATGGCAAGGGCTCGGCCAAAGTGCCCGGTTTTCTCAGTTCAATAATGAAAAATCCACTTACGCGAGTTCACATCATAAGTTGGTTGCAATATATGTGGAAGTGGAGATTTAAAACGATTTGATTATTATGTTGCCAAAAGTTGCGATAATTTATCTTTCGTATCACTGCGAGCCGTACACGGACGATGTGATTTCTGCTTTAGAGCGACTCACTTATCCAAAAGATAGGGTGGAATTTGTGATTGTGGACAATCCTCACCCGCAACACGGCCCGTCAGTACGCTACATTGAAGAGACCATCATGCCAAAGTCCGGTATTACCATGCCCAAGGTCACTTTGATTGCCAATTCTTCTAATCTGGGTTTTGCAGGTGGTAATAATGTTGGTATAAAATACGCACTGGACAATGGTTTTGATTATGTTTGTTTGCATAATAACGACGCGTTTGTGGCAGCGAATTTTTTAGAGCCATTGGTTGAAGCAATGGAAAAAGATAAACAAGTTGGCGCGGCTCAATCGCTTTTGCTTTTGCATCCGGAAACTGAATTGATAAATTCCGCGGGCAATGCCATGCATTATCTGGGTTTTGGTTTTTGTTGGGATTATCGTAAAAAATTATCCGAGGCCAATTTACCAACAATTAAAGAAATCGTTTATGCTTCCGGCGCCGGAGTGCTGATGCGCGTTGATTTATTAAAACAATATGGCGGCTTGGACGAAGATTTTTTTCTATATCACGAGGATTTGGAATATTGCTTCCGTTTGAAAGCGGCCGGATACAAAATTATTTTGGTACGCGATTCAGTGGTTTATCATAAATATCAATTTGGCCGCAGTATTACCAAATATTTTTGGATGGAACGCAATCGTTATGGCGTGATGTTGGAATTTTTTAAATGGCCAACTTTGCTTTTGCTCGCGCCAATGGGTTTGATAATGGAATTGGCTTTGATTTTGTTCGCTTTCAAAGGTGGTTGGTTTGAAGAACGGGTAAAAGTTTATCGCTATTGGCTGGATAGTACCAATTGGATTCCTTGGCTGAAAAAAAGAAAAAATATCCGGCAAATTCGAAAAGTGAGTGATAGGGAATTAACCAAAGATATGGTCAGCGAGGTCTTATTTCAAGAAAAAGAAATGGAAAATCCGTTATTATTATATATTGGCAATCCTGTTATGAAGATTTATTGGCAATTGGTGCGAGCAATTATGTTTTGGTAATTTTATGATTAGAAAAGCAATCTTGACCGGCGGGGGACACGCGACGCGCTTGCGGCCGATCACAACCACAATAAACAAACATTTGATTCCATTGGCCAACAAGCCGATGATTTTTCATGCCATTGATAAAGTGGTGGAAATCGGCGTGAAAGAAATTTTTATCAATACCAATCCGGGTGAAACGGAATTGCAAAAGCATATTGGCGATGGGGGACACTGGGGAATAAAAATTCAATATTTTGAACAAATTGGCGGGCCGCTGGGCATCGCGCATGTAGTTTCTTTGGCGCGGGAAATGGTGGGGGATGATCCTTTCATTTTTTATCTTAGCGACAATATCACACTCGCGTCTCTCAAACCCTTGGCTGAAAAATTTGAAAAAGAAAACTTGAATTGTTTATTGAATTTTTCCAAGGTAGATGATTCTACTCGTTTTGGCGTGGGCGAATTTGACGCCAATGGAAAGTTAACGCGCGTGTTGGAAAAACCTATGAATCCACCAAGCAATCTGGCGCAGACAGGCATTTATTTTTACGACAAAACATTTTTTGAGGCGTACAGCCACATTCAAAAATCAGCTCGCGGCGAGTATGAAATTTCCGATATCAACACTTGGCTGATTCAGAATAATTATAAAGTCGGGTGGAGCGAGATTACCGGTTATTGGAAGGATTCTGGCAAGCCCAATGATTTGCTTATTGCCAATCAAATGCTTTTGGATCAGCTTGATCGCGGGCATTTTACTAATCACGCCACAGTGGAACCGGGCGCGCGGTTGGAGGGTAATATTAAAATCGGTCACGGCACGAAAATCGGAGAAAAAGTTTTAATTCGCGGGCCGGTGATTATTGGAGAAAATTGCGTGCTTGATGATTGCTACATTGGCCCATACACCACAATCGGGCAAGGGACGGAAATTTATAGCGCGGAGATTGAACATTCTATTGTTTTTGAAAACGCGGACATCAACTGCGCTATTCGTATTGTGGATAGTATCATTGGTAAAAACGCTTCCATTCTCACCGGCCACCAAGCCCCGCCCAAAGGCCACAAAATGGTGTTGGGTGACCATACTTTTATTGAGATTTGAAAAAAGCCCTGATTTTCATCAGGACTTTTTTTGTTTTATTGCGTCTCCAATCGGTACAACTCCTGATACGCGTTATTTTTTATCAGCAGATAAACATTTTTTCCAGCTGAATCAATTTGTATCGTTGTTGCTTCTGCTTTATCAAATAAAGTCACCACATTGCGCTCGCCGCGATCATCCAATTCAGAGACTTGCAAATTGCCATTTACCAATGATAGATAATATGGTTTATTAGGCGCTGGCAAAACCTGTGCCACGCCATCGCTGTAGCGAGCAGTCATGGCCGACTGCTTCGTTTTCAAATCCAGCGCCCAAATTTCCGATTGATCAAAATAATAAAGATAATTATTTTTCTCTCCCTTGCCCCACACAGCCGCGCTGCCATTCAATTTGATAATTGGTGTTTGTTTGTCAGTCGGATTAATCAAAAAAATTTGATTTTTATCGTTTAACGCCAGCACTTCATTATTATTTATCTCGCCAAAGTGATAATTACCTTTGGGCAGAACAGCGATTTCTTCAATCTTTTGTTCAATAATCGGCAATGCGAGCTCACGGTAGCGATACAAAACAGTTTTATCTGCGAGGTTTTTAATAAAAAATATTTCGTCATCAGCCGCCGCGTAATCATCAATCGGCCCGTCAATCAGTTTTCGTTTAGTGTTGGTCTGAAAATTTATTTCATAAAGCGCGCGATTTTGTGATTCCACTAAACCATAAATGTGTTCGCTGTCAGTTGTCCATTCTGGCTCTGAAATTGAACCCAGACTAAATTCCTGCCAGTTGAAGTTTTTTTCTTTTTCAATATTTACTATTACGAAATTCGTGCCCGTTTCATCATCATCAATAATCCATTTGCCATTTGGCGACCATTTTATAGTCGGTTGATTAATAGTATATGGCAGAATAGTATGAAGTTTTTTCACGCCTATTTTTAAATCCATCAGCCAAAGTGTGTTTAATTTTTGAATGAGCACGGTGGATTCATCAGGCGAGAGAGAAAATTGTGTTACCGGCCCATTTTCCAAAAGTTGAGGCGAAACATTTTTGAAAAGCACGATGTCATATACTAAAGTACTTTCTCGTGCTTTGATTTCCAGATTTTTTTGCCAGTTGTGATAGCCATCTTTTCCAGCTCGCACTTGATAATAATTTGGCAGTAAGCTGGATAGCCGCAATGGCCGTTGTGTCGGCAGTAATTCATTATTTAGATATAAGTTGGCGTCGGCAGGTAGGATATTAAGCATCAGCACGCCCACTTGTTCCACTTTCTTTTTCTGCCAATTATAACGATAGCCGGAAGTGTAGAGGACGACTATTGGCGCGGCAGTTAGAAACAGGGCGATAAAAGTGATGACAATTAAACGGCGTTGGTGGATGTTCATAGTTTGTTTGTAAAACAAAAAATATCTTCTATTTCTTTTTTTTGCGTTTGGTAAATTGATTTTTTTGTTTTATGATTTTTATCAATACACACGCAATTTTTTTTTATTTTTTCAAGACACATTATCCCTTTGTCCCAAGTGATGGGGTAGATTCTGCAGGCCGACGGAATCATCCGCTTCGGCAAATTTTTTTTAAAAACTAAGCTTACAATTTCACACCCTTGCCCTGAAGGCGAGCGGAAAGAACATGACTTGTTTATTACTCTTGTACCAATTGGTTTGCCGCCAAGATATTCAGGATCTTTACTCCACCTTTTATCAAAAAATTCCTCCATTTTTATTCCAATCTTTTTTTCAAAATACTTTTTATGTTTAATAATGTGGTCGTAAGATTCTTTGTCAATATATACCCCGTATTTACAACACGCCGCGCCAAGGGCATTTTGTCCGCATTTGCAAGTTAGGCAAGCATTGAACGGGCCTGTTGGGAATCCTTTTTGTTTGTACACTTCTTTTAAGACATTTTTAATCGGGATTTTAGTTTTAGTCATGTTTTTTCTTTTTATGCCATCCTATTAAAAATAATATTCCAACAAAGAATGCTATTCCGGAAATTTGTATGGCCCACGCCAAGTAATACAATTCAAAACCTGTTTTAATAATATGAATCAAAATCACCGCGATATATAAAATTCCAACCATGATAAAACTGATTCCCCCGACTATTTCATATTTCCAAGAAATTATTAAAATTATTGATAAAATCATTGATGGAATATTGTGCATGAACAATCCTAGAATTGTCCCCCAAAATCCGTAATTTCCATCAAAAATATCCAATGAAAACAGCGCCAAGAATAATATAAAAATTATTGATAAAACTCTTGGTGTCCAGAATAATTTTTTACTGATAGTGTTTTTCATGTTTAAAAAATTCAACTTATGCTCATTATTTAATTGAATGCAGAATTGTTTGTTCTAATTTTTTAGGTTCATCCGTGCCTATCCTGTATGTTTTACCATTTTTCAGTTTTATTTCAACTGCATCAAAACCAGAAACATTGTAAATCCACATCTTGGGCCAAAACCACACCCTGATTCCCCATCCATAATACCAATGATTCCTTACGGTTTTAGCGGACATTACATCATTAAGCGAAAACTTTTTCTGATAAATACCATAGCCAAATTTAATTCGTAAATATTTTTCATCAATAATTACTTGAAGTGACACAAAGGAAGCAAGAATAAATATGATTAATGCCATTATGGCAGTAACGGCAAAATTTGTGCCTGAGTAATACGAGGGAGGTTCTGCCCGAGCCGTAATATAAGCCCATGTGAAAAGCACCAGCACGGCAAGAGTAACAACCAGCATCAGATAACCAATTTGAGTGTGTTTGTAGTTCATAAAATTAATATTATTTCATTAAGCCGTCAATTGCTATGTTTCAAGATAGATATGTCTTTTCTCAAATTGTTGATTTCATTTCAGATTATGAAGCTTGGGGAAACGAACCAAAAAATACCATGGCGATAATTGGTGTTGCCCGCCGTTTGTACGCTCGCGAGAATGATTTTACCATTGAACTTAAAAATTCCGTCTATGTCCTTGATTCCACTGTCATCGATCTATGTTTGGCGACTTTCAAATGGGCATACTTTGAACTTCAAAAATCAGCGGTCAAAATCCATACCCAGCTGGACTTAAAAGGAAATATTCCTTCATTTTTTCTCATAACCAAGGCAAAAACGCACGATGTGAATTTTTTAGACATTCTGGAATTTGAAAAGGACGCTATTTACATTATGGACCGCGGTTACCTTGATTTTGAACGGCTCTACACCATTGACCGGCAACAAGCGTTTTTCATCGTTCGCGCCAAAGATAGTTTATCATTTAAAAGAATTTATTCCAATAAAATTGATAAAGCAACCGGAGTTCAATGCGATCAAACAATCAAACTCAAACATTTTTATTCTCAAAAACATTATCCGGAAAAATTGCGCCGCGTAAAATATTATGACACTGAAACCGACACGCGCTACGTGTACCTTACCAACAATTTTGAAATCGACGCAAAAACAATCGCCGACCTGTACAAACACCGCTGGCAGATTGAACTCTTTTTCAAATGGATAAAACAACATCTTAAAATACAGATATTCTGGGGTTATTCGTTCAATGCCGTAAAGACGCAAATTTGCATTGCCATTTCAACATTTCTCCTTGTCGCCATTATTAAAAAACAAATGAAAATCAAACGCGACCTCTACGAAATTCTACAAATTTTACAGGTCTCTCAATTTGAAAAAATCGCTATGCAAAGCTTAATTTCCAATGTCAAATTGCAAAGTCCGGAAAACAACGAACAAAAACAGCTTAAATTAGCGGAGTTTTGACGCAACACG
>DOQH01000024.1 GCA_003514455.1 Candidatus Magasanikiibacteriota bacterium | reverse complement strand
AGCTCACTGGTCAAGTTGTTTCGCACCGAAAATGTACCGGGGCTAAACCTAGCACCGAAGATACGGGCTCTTTGATTTATCAAAGAGCGGTAGAGGAGCATTCCTTGCTCAGCGAAGTCGGATCCGTCAGGACCGGTGGAGAGCAAGGAAGAGAGGATGTTGGCATAAGTAGCAGTAAGGCCAGTGAAAACCTGGCCCACCGTAAACCCAAGGTTTCCTGGGCAACGCAAATCGTCCCAGGGTTAGTCGGCCCTAAGGTGAGTCACTGATGTATGTCAGTGGGTAGCCGATGGATGAGGTTGTTAATATTCAACCACTTTCGTACTTTTGTTTAACACTGCGCATTGCGAAGATGCGAGCGTGTTTTGGTTATATTCGTTCCGCAAGGAAGAGACAAAGCCGCAAGGCAGAGTCAATTCGGGTTGGAGCAGTGCCAAGAAAAGGTGTTAAGCGTTAAAAGTATGAAAACCGTACCGTAAACCGACACAGGTGGGTGGGCGTAAATGTGCTAAGGTGTACGAGAGAACCCTCGTTAAGGAACTCGGCAAAATAGTATGCGTAACTTCGGAATAAGCATTTCCTTGATTTATCAAGGACGCAGTTAACGATTTCAAGCGACTGTTTAACAAAAACACAGGTCCCTGCGAAACCGCAAGGTGATGTATAGGGGCTGATGCNNAAGCGCTGATGAACGCCGGCGATAACTATAATCGTCCTAAGGTAGCGAAATACCTTGTCGTGTGAGTTACGACGCGCACGAATGGCATAACGACTTGAAAACTCTCTCAACGAGGGACTCGGCGAAATTGCAAGAGAGGTGAAGATGCCTCTTACCCGCGGCTAGACGAAAAGACCCCGTGAAGCTTTACTGTAGCTTGATATTGGGTTAAGGATTTATCTGTTCAGCGTAGGTGGGAGCTCCGAGCAATCGGAGCGACGATGAGACACCACCCTGATGTTTTCTTAATTCTAATCTTCCTTGATTATCTCAAGGAGGAGACAGTATCTGGTGGGCAGTTTATCTGGGGCGGATGCCTCCTAAAATGTAACGGAGGCGTTTACAAAGGTGAGCTTGGCTCCGATGGAAACGGAGCTGGACGTGCAATGGCATAAGCTCGCTTTACTGCAAGACCTACAAGTCGCGCAGTCCCGAAAGGGGAACATAGTGATCCGACGATCCAATGTAGGATGGTCGAAGCTCAACGGATAAAAGCTACNNACGAGCCCAAAACGGTGAAGGCCTTTAATATTTGTTTTGGATTTGCGCACGACGCAGGTCCCAGGTATAATAGAAACATATGTTGAAGGTTAATCCCGTGGGAAAGCAATGTTCCGAAGCTGAAAAGGCATATGCGGCCGGATTTCTTGATGCTGATGGCGCCATTATGGCGACTATTGAAAAACATCAAGAAAAGAAATTTGGCTTTAGAGTACGAGTAACAGTGAAAGTCACACAAAGTCGGCGTGAAATTTTGGAATGGTTCCAAAAAAAATTTCACGCAGGGCTGATTAGAAAAAATCGCACCACTTTTGACTGGCAAATTAGAGACCAGAAAGCGGCGATCGATTTTTTGGAAATTTTGTTACCGTATCTCAAAGTTAAAAAGCTGCAAGCGCAAAAAGCGTTGCGTATTTTGCGACGAACAATCAAAAGTTCATCGCAATTACGGCAAGTTGCCGATTTGGCGGATTCATTATCACATTTGAATGTGCGGTCGCAAGGCCGTCGCAAGAATTTTGTGACAATGATCCAGGAAAATTGCTCCCGTAACGACTGAANNGAGCTGGGTTCAGAACGTCGCGAGACAGTTCGGTCTCCTATCTGTCGCGGGCGCGGAAATTTGAGAAGGCTCGTCTCTAGTAGACCCAAAAGGGTCCATGCTACTTTCTCGAGTAATTGAGAATGACAATTCAGCTAATAACGGTGAAGTCTTAACAGTGTTTATGGTTATAGCTCACTTTTTTTGCGCGGTCTAAAGAAAAGTGGTATAATGTATTTGAGGACCATAAATTATTGTTTAAGATAATACCGTGGGAAGTCGATCTAAAATTAAAAAAGAAGAATTAGCGTACCTTGCCGGCTTTTTAGACGGCGACGGCAGTTTAATGCTTCAAATCAAAAAACGCAGTGATTCAAAAAGAGGATGGCGTTTAATGGCAACGATCTGTTTTTATCAAGATTCTCGCCATGACATGCCATTATATTGGATGCGAAAAAAATTGAAAATAGGTTATATTTCGCATCGTAATGATGGAATGACAGAATTGAGAATTAATGGATTTGATCAAGTAAAAAATGTGGTCGGTCTGTTATTTCCTTATCTGCGTTTTAAAAAGAAACAGGCGCGGGTTATAATAAAAGCTTGCGTGTTGTTAGCTAGGAAACCTCTGAAATTGCTCTCCAAAAAAGAGCTCAATATGATTTGTAATTATTTAGTGATTATTCAGAAAAATAATTATGCAACTCATTCAAAAAAGAGTTTAGAGGAATTAAAATTAATTTTAGGTTTGACCCCGTAACGACTGATTTCTTTAATACGGAATTAAAGAATGAGATAGAAGTTGTGTAAATTTAGCTTAAAACTTCTATAACACGCTGACTCCGCCAGCTGGCGGATGAAGATATAGTCTACACTTCTAGTGATAGAAGAATTATGTGACGAGAGGACCGAGACGAAAGAACCTCTGGTTGATGAGTTGTGGTACCAACCGCATTGCTCAGTAGCCAAGTTCGGCACGGATAAACGCTGAAAGCATCTAAGCGTGAAGCCGTCTTCAAGATTAAATTTCATAGACACCCTATAGATTATGGGGTTGATAGGTGGTAGGTGTAAGATCCGTAAGGATTTAAGCCGAGCCATACTAATCAGTCGTTCTCTTCTTCATCTTATTAGGATTTTTATTATCAAGCGAAGCGAGAGAAATGAAAAACTATAATTTTTCATTTCCGAGCGAGCGCGGATAAAAAATCCGCGGTTCATTATCAAGTTATTTGTGATAAATCAACCCTCGTTTTTGGTTGTACAACCCCCAGTGCTTCAGGCGGAGTGGCCACACCCGTTCCCATTCCGAACACGGAAGTTAAGCACTCAGGCGCTGATGATAGCTGGACCCAACTCGGTCCCGCAAAAGTAGGCAAGTGCTGGGGGTCGTGCAACTAAGGGCGAGGGTTTTTGTTATGCCAATTGCAAAAATCATTATTGATTTTGATGATACTTTGTTTGACACTGCCTCTATGAAAGAGGATTTGTTGGCGTTGTTCGCGCGATTCGGCGTACCAGTGGAAAAGTTTTGGGAAACTTACCGCGCTTCATATTCCAGAAACGATTTGGCGTCATATAATTTGTGGCATCACATCGATATTGTTTGCGAGCAATTTTCAAATTTGGATAAAAAATCATTATTGATTGAAGCAGAGGCGCTTTTTAAAAATAGCAAAAAATATTTGTTGGATGGAGTGGAAGATTTTTTAAATGAATTGCGCGGTCTGGGTGTGCCGTTGATTTTATTAAGTTTGGGCGATGCGGATTGGCAAAAACAAAAAGTGGAGAGCGTCGGCGTGTCCAAGTTTTTTAATGAAGTTATTTTCACCGGCCGTAATAAAAAAGAAACAGTTCAGTTATTGATTAAAGACGCGATTGATGATATTATTTTTATAAATGACAAGATTTCGGAAACACAAGAAATTACGGCGTTGTCAGGCCAAATAAAGCCGATTTTGCGAATGAAAAATGGAGCGGCGGTGTCTGATTATGAACAAAGCGGCATTCCTTATTTTAAAAATTTTTCAGAAATACTTACGCGCGTAAAAAATTATGTCTAAATTCGCAGTGGTGATTTTAGCGGCCGGCAAGGGAAAAAGAATGGGAGCGGATTTGCCAAAAGTTTTGCATTTGTTTCAAGGTCGTCCTTTTATAGTTCATTTGGTGGATGAGGTAAAAAAATCCGGAATTTGCGATAGGCCGACAGTGGTGGTTTGTGATGAGCATGATTTGGTGCAGAAGGCATTGGGCGATAGTTGTGATTATGTTGTGCAAGAAGAGCAGCTGGGCACAGCTCACGCAGTGCAATGCGCCGAGGATTTTTTATCAGGCCGTGCGGAAAATATTTTAGTTTTGTACGGAGATCATCCACTGTTAAAGGCTGAAACATTACGCGCTTTGCGTGATTTGCATGAAAAAGAAAACCATCATAGTTTGAGTTTAATGACCACTGTGTTGCAGGATTTTAATGATTGGCGTTCTGCCTTTCAGGGCTTCGGCCGCATTGTTAGAAATCAAAACGGAGAAATTACCAAAATTATTGAGTTTAAAGACGCGACTGATGAGGAAAAGAAAATTTTGGAGGTTAACCCGATGTATTGTTTCTTTAAAGCCGATTGGCTTTGGGAGAATTTGAAAAAAGTTGATAATAATAACGCGCAAAAAGAATATTATTTAACTGATTTGGTGCAAAAAGCCGTGGAACAAGGCGAGAAAACCGCCATTTTGCAAATTCCAAATGTTGAATGTTTGGGAATAAATCGTCCGGAAGAATTGGAAATGGTTCAAAAAATGTTTGAAGAGAAATAATTATGTATGATGTTAAGAAAAAATTCATGACCGGCGCGGAAATTGCCACGCAGGCGGCGATTGATTTCGGTGCGGATACGATGTATGGTTACCCAATTACTCCAGTGACTGAAGTTTTTACCAACTGGATTAAGCAAGGTCAAAAATATCTGCAAACCGAGGATGAAATCGCGGCCGGTTTTGCAGTGTGCGGCGCTGTTATGGCAGGGCAAAAGGCATTTACAGCCACTTCCGGCCCGGGTCACATTTTAATGCAAGACGCTTTGAGTATGGCCGAGGGAATGCGCTTGCCTTTTGTGGCAATTGTCGCTCAGAGAGGCGGACCGTCTTCAGGCACTGTAATTTATTCTCAACAAGAAACAACACTCGCTTGTTTTGGCGGTAATGGTGAGGGTTTGCGTTTGGTTTATTCGCCCGGAACTCTTGCCGAACTTTACACTTTAATTCGTCGCGCGTTTAATGAATCGTGGCAATATCGTTTTCCAGCAATTATTTTAACCGATGGCTATACTGTAAAAACCAGAGGGTTGGTGGATTTGGAAAATTTAAAAGTGGAAAATGTGGCCAGCGCGCCTTTGGTAAAAGAAGGTGAAATAAAACATTGGCCGAATATTTTTACTTTTGAAGAAGAATTATATACAGAAGTGATGAAAAGCAAAGCGGATTTTGATAAAATTACAGCTGGCGTTGCCACAGCGGAAGAATATCAAACAGAAGATGCTGAAATTTTGTTGATCGCGCATGGCATTGTTGGCGCGGCGACAAAAGTCGCAGTGGACCAATTGAGAGAAGCTGATAAAAAAGTTGGATTGTTTCGGCCGATTACTTTGCGTCCGTTGGCTGTGCCGCAGTTAAATAGTATTGCTAAAAAAGTTAAGAAAATTGTTTTTATAGAATCCAGTTTGGGTCAGTTGGCGCGAATTATCAAAGATGAATTGTCGCCCGGTGTTGGCGCGTCGTTTGAATATCTGCAATGTCCCGGATTGGGAATTGAAATTGAAGAAATTGTAAATCAGGTGAGTAAATTTTAATATGCCAGAGTATATTCCAGCAAAATTTTGCGCAGGATGCGGCTACCCGATAATTTTAATGACACTCGGCCGTATTTTGGAACAGAAACAATTATCCAAAAAAGCAGTAATGGGTTTGGATATTGGCTGTTCTCTTTTGGCTATTAACGCATTGCCAATAAATATATTTCATACGCATCATGGTCGCGTAACGCCCACTATGCTGGGATTTAAACGAGCGCGTCCTGATTCACTTTGTTTTGGTTTGACAGGAGACGGCGGGGCTTATGCCATTGGTTGGCAAAGTTTGTTTCATAGCGCTTTGCGCGATGAGCCGATTACTGTGATTGTGGTGAATAATACAGTGTATGCCATGACCGGTGGGCAGACAGCTCCAACTACTTTGCCGGGTCAAAAAACCGATACCAATCCCAATGGTTATGATGGCGCGACCTTTTTTGGACCGGAGTCACTGCGTCATATTACGCATAAAGACGCGTATTTGGCTCGCACTGCCGCGAATAATCCAAAAGATATTGCGACATATATTGAAAAAGCAATTGCTACTCAGAGCGCCGGACATTTTTCATTGGTGGAAATTTTATCTTTTTGTCCGACCAATTGGAAAACAGTTGGCAAAGCCACAATGGATTATGTTGAAAATTTGAAAAAGGTGTATAAGGTTGGTGAGATTTAATTTTTTAATAAAAAAATAAGGGCGAGAACCTGGAAGGTTCGCGCCCTTTGTTGTTCAGGGTGCGTTTGATTTTGCTCCGTTACGGAGCGAGGCGGGCGCGGCATGAGGCCGAGCCGGAGGTGGGAAGAGGCGACCAGTTGAAGCGGTTGTCAAGAATCAATTCGCCCCAATGGCGCAGTTGCGGAGCGTGGAGATCTCTGCCGCAGTATGAACCGGGCAAGTCCACACAGTGATGATTGCGCAGAGTTTTGGGTCGATGTGTCACGAGCGCGATGCCTTCAATCACCGACAGACCAAAGCGGTCATTTGTCTGGAAATGCTTCATGCAGGCCAAAGGGGATTTGTCGTGATAGCCGCGGCCATCATCAACCTCTGCGCTGATAAACGGTACATCCGGCATTTCAATGGAATCGCCATGCGTCCACGCGCGGTGGTGTGAAACAACGCGTCCACCAACGGCTTCAAGTTGAAAAGCGAAAGTGACCACCTCCTCCGGGATTACAATGATTGATCCCAGTTCAAAGATTCTCCTCAGCGGTTCTATCTTGTCTAGAAAGACTCCTTCTGTCATGTTGGCCATTGTCGGGTAGCCGAGCGAAAGCAATTGTTCCACTTGCGCGGTAAATTGTTCATCCGCCGCTACCCTTGACCCGCTCAAGATCGTATTGTCCTCTCTTTGGGCTTGCACCAAGTTGTCCTCCTTCTTTGTGAACCAAAAAGTCCAATGCCACCAAGCACTGAACCTCAGTATCCAAGTATTATAGAGTAAAATTGTCATCTTGTCAAGAGACCCTAAATTTGTTAAACTGGTTTCATCTAAAATAAATCAATTTATGCTTAAAAATGAGATTTTAAAGATTCTCTTGGCAGGTGACGGCGGGCAAGGAATTCAACTACTTTCCGATATTATTTGCCGTTCCGCGATTGACAAAGGTTTTTATGCCGCGAGTATTCCGAATTATGGTTTGGAACAGCGCGGCGGAGTGTCTTTGTCTTTTGTTCAGATTGGCACAAAAGAAATAATTTATCCGAAATTCACCAAGCCGAATATTTTATTGATTATGTCTGATCAAGCGCGTGAACGAACTAAACAACATCAATTTGTTGAAACAAAAATTATTGATATTAATGATTTTAAGAAAAAAATGGATGATGTCGGCGTGTCAATCAAAAGTCAAAATATTTTTTTTCTGGGTATGTTGGCTAAGATGCTCGCGGCGATGGATTTTTGCGATCAAGAAACAGTCTTAAAATTATTAGAAAAAAAATTGGGCGCCAAACTCGGTTGGGAGGAAAATAAAAAAGCGTTTGAAAACGGATTCATATGTGCGGAATAATTGGTTATTTGGGAAAACAAAATGCCGTGCCGATTTTAATCAATGGTTTGCGGCGGTTGGAATATCGCGGCTATGACAGCGCCGGTTTGGTTGTAATTGGCCAAAATGGCGAATTGACACGTGAAAGAGCCGTTGGGAAAATTGACGCTTTGGCAAATAAAATAAAAAATAAAAATATTTTTGGTTCAGTGGGCATCGCGCACACTCGCTGGGCGACTCACGGCGGCGTGACAGAAGAAAATGCCCACCCGCATTTTTCCTGCGATGGAAAAATTGCTTTGGCGCACAATGGCATTATTGAAAATTATCGCGAATTGAAAACGGGACTTTTAAAAGATCATCAATTCACTTCTGAAACCGATTCAGAGGTATTGGCGCATTTGATTGAACATTTTTATCATGATAATTTGCGTTTGGCAGTTGAAAAAGCGCTCGCGCTTGTGGTAGGCACTTATGGCATTGCCGTAGTTTCATCCGCAGAGCCGAAAAAAATTGTTTGCGCGCGGCGAGGTAGTCCATTGGTGTTGGGAGTTGCTGACGAGGCATTTTTTATTGCTTCTGATGCCTCACCCCTTTTGCCATATACAAAGCGGGTGGTGTATTTGGATGATGGCGAAATTTTGGAAATTACTCCTGAAAAATTTCAAATTTTTAATTTTAGAGATGAACAAATTCAGAAAAATGCCGAACAAATTGAGTGGACTGAAGCGCAGGCGCAAATGCAAGGGTTTCCGCATTTTATGCTTAAAGAAATTTTTGATCAGCCGCAGGTTTTTCAGGATGCTTTGGCAGGTCGGCTTCTGCCACAAGAGGGCGCGGCGCATTTGGGTGGCTTGAATTTATCCGAAGAAGAATTGCGCCAGATTGAAAGGATTGTTATTATTGCTTGCGGTACTGCTTTTTACGCGTCGCTTGTAGGCAAGTACGCGATTGAACATTGCACCGGCTTGCCTGTGTCAGTGGAAATCGCTTCAGAATTTCGTTATCGCGATCCTGTGATTTTGCCGCACACTTTGGTTTTGGCAGTGAGTCAATCAGGTGAAACAGCTGATACTTTGGCNNTTGCAGTTGGGGCGTCAGCGCAGAATTTCTTTGGTCAAAGGCCAACAGATTATTGAAGAAATAAAACAGATTCCAACTAAGATGCAAAAGATTTTGAAACAGAGTGAACAGATTAAGAAAATCGCGGAAAAATATCAGAATTATGAACACATGTTTTTTTTAGGCCGCGGCATTAATTATCCATTGGCAATGGAGGGCGCTTTGAAGCTCAAAGAAATTTCATATATTCACGCCGAGGGTTATCCGGCCGGTGAGATGAAACACGGCCCGATTGCTTTGATTGACGAAAAGTGTCCTGTTTTTGGCATTATGACCAAAGACAGTTTATACGACAAAACGCGCAGTAACATTGAAGAAATTCGCGCGCGCCATGGCAGGGTGATTTTATTGGCCACAGATGGAGATGAAGAAGCGCAACGATTGGCCGAGGATGTTATTTTCGTGCCGTCTACAATGGAAATGTTGGAGCCATTTTTAAATGTTTTGCCGTTGCAGTTGTTTGCTTATCATATGGCGGTGTTGCGCGGCAAAGATGTGGATCGTCCGCGAAATCTCGCGAAAAGTGTGACCGTGGAATAACTTGACATAATTTAGCTGATGTGGTATAAAATATAGTCGGAATTGCTCTTTAACTTAATTTATTTCCGGTTTTCTTTTGGCTCATTTAGGTGATTCAAAAGAAGGCCGGGAAAGGTTTCCGGCTAAAACCGCGGCAGTCCTCGGATTGCTACACACCACAGGAAGGTGGACGATGACCACAAGGATCACGTCAGGACAGAGAAAGCAGCTGGTTCGTTTTTACGAGGATGGAATTGATGGGTTAAATTTGGAGAAAGACGGAGCCCAGCGCGTCATTATGCAGGGCGACGCGCTTCAAAGGCGATGCAAGGAAATAATCCTCAATTTTGCGTCAACTTTCTTCATTCCTATCCAAGATATGGATGTTCCTCGCAAACACCAACCCACTATCGTGAAACTACGCGCCGAAGCCCGTCGGCAGGCCATCTCTGACTCAACCCCGCTCTGCTACCGCGTGATCAATGGCTATACCCTGAAACATCACGCGCCTAAGGCCGGCCCTTGCCGCGAGAACTTCCAATACCTTCAAAACTGGGATTTCACCGATGAGCCAACCGTCGATTGCCTTGTGTTCTGGATCCCGCGGTTGCTTCCAGAAAGCACCGGCAAGAATGTGGATGAGCAGAGAGCCCACCTGGCTGAATTTCGTAACCGTCTGGAACTTCCGTCTCACCACTGTTCTTCATTCGGCAATGTCGCCCTTCTCTCCGGTCTCACCCTTGCCCATTACAAGGCAACCGGCGAAAGAGTCCCGCTGAACGGCCTTTGGACTCGCACTGATATCTGCAGCGTTGATGGCAACCGGCTGGAGCTGTATTGGGACTCTGGCTCGCTCTACTGCGACTACTGGGACTGGGATGGCGGCAGGTGCGACTTCATCGGCATCTTTGCCCTGGGGGTGGAACCTGCCTGCCGGTAGGCAGGCTCGGAACCTTGGTCCCTCACACCCCGAACACAAAGTCAACACTTTGTGTTCGGGGCTTTTTTATTACAATAAGTTGACTCGTATTTTTGAATAATGTACAATGGAAGCAAGAGTATTTAATGCTTCCGTCAAACATATACATATGGACAGCTTAATCGCAAAATTATATCAATCCCCCCAAACCATCCTTACCACAAAGGATTTGGCCTTACTTTGGGAGGAAACCAATCCAATCAACCTGAAATCCAAGATTGGTTATTATGCCAAACAAGGTGCGCTCATCCGATTGACCCGCGGAGTTTTCGCCAAGGATAAAAATTATAATCCCAAAGAATTAGCAACGAGTATCTACACTCCGTCATACATCAGTTTTGAGACAGTCTTGCGAGAAGCCGGCATTATTTTCCAACACTATGATACGATTTTTGTTGCCGGTCCGTGGCCGTTAACCAAAAAAATCGGCCAACACGCATTCACTTTTAGAAAATTAAAAGACAGCGTGCTTTATAGTCCCGCCGGAGTTAAAAATGAAAATAATTTTAGCATGGCCACGCCGGAGCGCGCCTTCCTAGACATGATTTATCTGTTTCCGAAATATTATTTTGATAATCTGAAATCCATAAATTGGGAGCTGTGTATGGAACTCGCAAAAATTTACGATAATCAGCAATTGGTCAAACGATTGACTAAATATCAAAAAAAATATGCTGAATAAAGAAAGACACCAATTAATCATGGGACAAATTTTGAGGGATATTTATACCGATGTTTCTATTTCCTCCCTCATCGGATTCAAAGGCGGCACCTGCGCCTATTTTTTCTACGGCCTGCCGAGATTTTCAGTGGATTTGGATTTTGATTTATTTTCAACTGATGAAGCTACGCAAAAATTGGTGTTTAAAAAAGTCGGGAGCATGCTAAAAAAATATGGGGAAATCAAAGACAATTACATCAAACGAAATACGATCTTTTTTTTACTTTCCTATGGCGATGCCGACCACAATATCAAGGTTGAAGTTAATATTCGGATACTAATGCCGGACATTAGAGAGCACTATGACATGAAAGAATATCTGGGTATTTCCATGCTGGTCGGTAAAAAAGACTACTTGTTTGCGAGCAAGCTTTCCGCGTTAACGCTTCGTAGCGAAACTGCCATGCGCGATATTTACGACATTTGGTATTTTGCCAAAAGCAATTGGGATATCAATGCCGATGTTATCAAAGCAAGAACAAATAAAACCATTAAAGAGCATTTGGCCGACTGCATCCCTGTTATTGAAGAGGTTAAAGACAATCAAATCCTGCAAGGCCTTGGTGAACTTTTGAATGAGAAAGAAAAGGCCTGGATTAAAACTCACTTAAGAAAAGAGGCGGTTTTTTTGCTCAAAAATCGTATGTCGGTGTTAAAATAACATGCACAAGGTTGTTACTATAGGCGGTGGCAACGGACAATCAGTGTTGCTTCGCGCCTTAAAACATTATTTGCCGCAGATTGAAATCACGGCCGTGGTTTCGGTATCTGATTCCGGCGGCTCTTCGGGCAGGTTGCGCGAGAAATTTAATATCCTGCCCATTGGCGATATTTTGCGCGTGATTTTGGCTTTGTCGTCATATCCGTATTTGGAATTACGCGAGATTTTTTATTCCAATCGTTTTTCCTCCGGAGAGTTGGCCGGACATAATGTTGGCAATTTGATTTTAACTCATTTATTTCAAGAAACAGGTGATTGGTTAAAAGCAATAAATGCTTTTTCCGAAACTTTAAAAATTCAGGGCCGTGTCTTGCCAATAACATTGGATTTGACCACACTGTGTGCTGAATTGGAAAATGGTCAAATTATCAAAGGCGAGACAAAAATTGACAAACCGGATTTTGATTGCCATTTACGCAAAATTAAATTATGGCTGGAGCCGACCGGCCAAGTGTTCGCGCCTGTAAAAGAGGCAATTCTCAATGCCGATTATATTTTCCTTGGTCCCGGTGATTTATACACCAGCATTTTGCCAAATTTATTGGTTGGTGGAATGAGTGAATTATTAACGCAAAGCAAAGCTAAACTAATTTTTACTTGCAGTTTAGCCAATCGTGAAACAGGCGAGACCTGCGGCTTTAAGGCGTCTGATTATGTGAGTGAGTTGCAGAAATATCTGACGCGTCCGATTGTTACGGTAATTTTGCAAGATCCTGCGTTTCAACCAAACGAGGCGCATTTTCAGGCCAAGAAATGGGATCCTGTGGAAATTGACGCCGGCGATTGGCAGAAAAAATACACCATTATTTCACACGATTTATACGCTGAAAAAGAAGCCGGGATGGATTGGGAAAAGTTGATTGAGCCAATTGGAAAAGTATTTAAATTATAAGCGAAGCTTGAAATTTCGTCGGATTTCGCAAAACAAAAATTTATTTTTGTTTTGGCTCGTTCCTAGAAATTATGAAAATACAACAAAAAAAAATTACCACCCGAGGCATTAAATTTTTCATCAAAGATGGTAAAAAGGAAATTGGACGCGCCTATTTATATATTTTAAAAAATGATTTGCATAAAGAGCCGTTTGGTTTTTTGGAAGATGT
>DOQH01000016.1 GCA_003514455.1 Candidatus Magasanikiibacteriota bacterium | reverse complement strand
GCGCGGCTTTTTGGCAAAGTGAATAGTAAAAAAATAGAAATTTTTTTGTTGCGGCCGATTGATAAATTTTCTTGGCAAGTTTTGGCCAAGCCCGGGAAAAAATTAAAATTTGATTCAGTGGTTAAATTTGGCAACGGGTTGGAATGTAGTTTGCAAAGTAAAGATGATGATGGAGTGATGATTGTGAAATTTAATCAGCCATCAGCGGCGGTAATAAAAATCGCCAATCGTTTGGGACATATTCCCGTGCCTCCGTATGTGGAAACAGAGCCAAAGCGATTGGCAGAATATCAAACAATTTACGCGCGGCATTCAGGTTCAGTGGCAGCGCCAACGGCCGGGTTTCACCTTACTCCGCAATTGTTTAAAGAATTATCAAAGATGGGCGTGAAAATGGCTTTTGTAACTTTGCATGTTGGGCTTGGCACTTTTCGACCTGTGAAAACAAAAAAAGTTGAGGATCACAAAATGCACAGCGAGTGGGTGAATATTGGTTCGGCAACAGCGCGCGCCATCAATCGCGCCAAAGAAGATGGCCGGCGAGTGATTGCTGTTGGCACGACCACGGCGCGGGCTTTAGAGGGAGCGGCCGGGAGTTTTGGCAAAATTAAAAAATTTTCCGGCGATATCAATTTTTTTATCACTCCGGGGTTCAATTTTAAAATCATTGATGGACTTATCACTAATTTTCATTTGCCCAAGTCCACACTTTTGATGCTGGTATCGGCTTTTATTGGTGATCGCGAGCTGGCTTTACAGATCTACAATCAAGCGGTAAAATTAAAGTATCGTTTTTTCTCTTTTGGAGACGCGATGTTAATTTGTCCACTCTTTTTTTAATTTTTCAAATTTTTCTTTGGCAATGGCTTGCCGGATTTCTTCCATCACTTTGAGCATGAAGCGGACATTGTGAATGGATGCCAGTCGCAGCCCCAAGAGTTCATCAGCGTGGAAAAGATGACGCAGATAGGCGCGGGTGAATCCTGCGCAAGTTGAGCAATCGCACCATTTATCAATCGGCTCGGTATCATTTTTAAATTCCGCGTTAGTGATATTGAGGCGGTATTTATTTTTAACGCATCCGCCCGATGTGGGTGAAATGTAGAATGCTCCATTGCGAGCAAGGCGCGTTGGCGCAACGCAATCAAACATATCAATGCCCATTTCCACCACGGCGAATAAATCAGATGGAGCAAAGCCAACGCCCATGGTGTAGCGCGGTTTTTCTTTTGGCAAAAATGGCTCAATCCAGTTCATTATTTTTTTTGTATTCTCCATGTTATAGCCGATGGATTCTCCGCCAATGGCAATGCCGTCAAAAGGCAGGGAAGTGATAAATTTTGCGCTTTTAACGCGCAGGTCTTTAAAACGACCGCCCTGTATTATGCCAAATAAGGATTGGTTGGTTTTTTTCTTTTGATGATATTCCACGCACTGTTTTGCCCAGCGATGCGTTCGCTCCATTGCCTCTGCGCTTTCTTTTTTACTTGCTGTGTCGCGGGTGCATTGATCAAAAGCCATAATAATATCAGCGTTGATTTTATGTTGAATTTCCATTGCGAAAACAGGTGTAAAGATGTGTTTTGAACCATCAAGGTAGCTTCTGAAAGACACGCCGTTATCAGTGATTTTTACCAATTGTTTTTTATTACCAGTCAATGGTTTGTCTAAAGAAAATACTTGAAACCCGCCGCTGTCAGTCAAAGTCGGACCATCCCAGCTCATAAAACGCGCGAGCCCGCCCATTTTGGCGATTAAATCTTCACCAGGCCGCAAATGCAAATGGTAAGCATTACTCAAAATGATTTGGGCTCCGGCCTCGCGCAAGTCGCGCTGGTCTAAAGTTTTGACAGTGGCTTGGGTTCCGACCGGCATAAAAATAGGCGTTTCCACTTTGCCATGCGCCGTATGCATTACGCCAAGCCGCGCTTTGGATTTTTTAGATTGGTATTTTAGCTCAAAAAATGGGGGCATATTTTAAAATCATACGCTTTTTGTGTTTATTTGGCAAATTTTTGTTTTTAGTTGTTTATACAGATTATACTGAAAAACTTGACTGAAAGTCGATTTATTGTTATTATTTTAACTGCGTCGGGCACTGTGCCCGATAAACCTTCCGCGAGGTTTCGCGGAAATTGTACCTTGAAAAGGAGCTATCTAATGGAAACGAGAAAGATCGCGGTTGCCTGTTTCATCGGAGGCGTGCTTTGCTGTACTGTTGCGCTCCTGTTCGCGCCAGCCTACTGGTGGCTTGGCCTTTTGTCGGGCATCGCGGCCGGAGTCACGAGTGGCTACATTAGCTACGACTTCCGAGAGATTCTCAAAGCGGTTCCCGTCGCCCTGCGCGCCGCTGAAAGAAGAGGTTCAAGTGCGGTGAATTTTGTCGAGGAGTGGCTTCATAAACCACATCCTTTCATCTACTTGTCGCTTTTCATTTCTGTCGTCTTTTTTAGCTGGCTGATGACAGGCAAAGACTCATTTACAAATCACGTTGATCCTCGAACTGGTATGGGGATAGGTTACGAACTAGACTACATGACTATCCTCTTGATGTCTATCGTGGTTTTTGAAATAACTGGAATGCTAGTCATTCCGTACATAGTTGCATCTGGAACAGTAGCTGATTACTGTTACTGGAGTCCAAGTCCATATGGGGATAATGGTTTGATGCTCTGGAGAATGTCCAAACCAAGACGTGAAGGCGATAAGCCCGCACAACTCACCTATGCAAACGTCGCTCGCTGGTTTGTAATGGGTCTTGGTGTGATCGTTCTGTTCTTCATTTGGACAATATGGAAGTACATCGCCATCGGCTTTTGGTTGACTCTCTGCTTCTTCAGTCGCTTCGTTTGGCACCTGTTCAAGTTGATCCACTCGGAGAAGCGAGTGCTCTGCGCGATTGATGGAACACTCGGCGGCGTCGCGAGCTACATCTGGCTTGCCTCATCGGCCACAACGTTCGCGGAGCAGACAGCGCTCGTCATCTTCGGCGGATTTCTCGGCGCTGCGTTCGGCGTGGCGAACTGGGAGATTATCTCCAAGCGAATCTTTCACATAGACGCGCCAGTGAACAGCGCGTCGGCGTAACGCCTCAACCAACTGGCTGTTTGGCAGATGCTCAACATCTCCGACCGCCAGTTTTTTTAAATTTTGTCAGTCCGCATTTTAAATTTGACAAGAATTTTATTTTATGGTAGTATGTGTAATACAAACTATTACACTTAATTTTTAAATATATGCGTGAAGTAATTAATATCTCTCTCCCGCTTTTTATGGCAAAAACCGTAAAAACCGCTGTTAAAAAAGGTTCCTACGGCTCAACTAGCGAATTTTTTAGAGATTTGTTAAGAGATTGGCAAGAGGGCAAACTCTTGAATGAACTTAATGAAAGCATGGTGGAAATTTCCTCAGGCAAAGGCAAGGTTTTGAGGTCTTTAAAGGCCTTAAGATGATTTGTTTTTATGGAAATCATCTACAGCTCAAAATTCGCCAGGGAGTATAAAAAACTGCCAAAGCATATTAAAGATATTGCCGAAGAGAATGAGGCGTTCTTTCGCGAAAATCCTTTTGATCCGAAACTCAAAACCCATAAATTAAAAGGCAAATTAAGCGGGTTTTTGTCTTTTTCCATTGGTTATAAATACCGAATAATTTTTGAATTTGCCAAGGATAAAAATACAGTGTATTTTCACTCTGTGGGAGCTCATGACATTTATGAATGAACCGATTTTTAAAAACGCGATAAAATAATATAAATTTTATTATAAACATATGCGTTTTATTTTCCACCTGCTCGGCATTTTATTTTTCATAATCTGGATTGTGATTGGCGCGGCCTTGTTGATTGGCTTGTTGTTTGTTTTCCAAGCGAAACCGTGGCAGGCCTTAGGTCCGATGATTGGCGGTGGTTTAGGAAATTTGGGCGCGATAAGCGGCATAATTGGGAATTTGGGCAATGTTGGCAATGTGGCTGATGTTGTAAAAAAATTGCAGAGCAATGGAGGCGATGCCGCAGCCACATTTAATTCTTTGCCGAAAAAACAACAGGATTGTTTAACTCAAAAATTAGGAAGTAAAACCATTAGTGACGCCATGGCCGGCAAATTACAGCCATCGCCGGATTTGGTGTTCAAGGCAATGGAGTGTTTGAAATAGTATGTTCAAAATTCGTTTAATCGCTTTTTTTATTTTAATCCTCGGCCTTTTTGCTGGTTGGGGTTTTTGGAATAGAGTGGATATAAAACAATCAGTGCTGGCGTGGCAAAACAAGCGCAGTTTGCCAACAGCTCTGAATCAAGAACAATTATCACAATCATCAACCAGCCTTGTTAAGAGTTTATTTAAAAATACGGCTGAAAAAATACCCGCTGACTCCTTACCTGAAGAAATAAACATCGCTGTGCCTTTTACCTCGCAGGCGCCTTACGCGGTTTGGGATCATCTGCACGATGATGCTTGTGAAGAGGCCTCGCTCATTATGCTGGATGCTTTTTACAAAAATAAAAAATCATTGAGCAAAGAAGAAGCCGAGTTGGCCATTCAAAATTTGGTAAAATGGGAAAAAGATAATTATGGATATTTTGAAGACACCACCTCGGGGCAAGGTGTGGAAATGTTGGAACAGTTTTTCAAAATGAGCGGAACAAAAGTTGTTTATGATATTACAATTGATGACATTAAAAGAGCGTTGGCGCAGGGTAAGCCGGTAGTGGTACCTGCCGCCGGCAAGCTTTTAAAAAATCCATATTTTCGTGGCGTGGGGCCATTGTATCATATGCTCGTAATCAAGGGCTACACCAAAGATGGCCGTTTTATCACCAATGATCCTGGCACACGCCGCGGAGCTGATTTTACTTATCAAGTTGACGCGTTGTATAATGCCATTCATGATTGGAGAGAAGACGGTGATATTTTGAAAGGCCGAAAGGCGATGATAGTCATTGAATGATTGACTTTAAAAAAGAACTAAATTCAGAACAGCTGGAAGTCGTTGCCAATGGCGACGGCTATTGTTTGGTTTTGGCCGGCGCCGGTTCTGGCAAAACGCGCGTCATTACTTATCGCGTTGCTTGTCTTTTGGAAAAAGGCGTGAAGCCGGAAAATATCTTGCTTTTGACTTTTACCAACAAAGCGGCCAAAGAAATGCTTTCACGCGTTGAAAAAATAATCGGCAAAAAACCCGATGGACTGTGGGGTGGAACTTTTCACGCCATCGCGAACAGGATTTTACGCGCCACCGCGCCTTTGCTCGGGTATCAATCAAATTTTTCCGTTTTGGACCAAGACGATTCCGAAACTTTGCTTAAATCCTGCGTTAAAGAATTGCATTTTTTCGACTCCAAACGATTTCCTTCAGCCGGATTGATTCACTCGTTGTATTCTTTCAGCCGCAACGCGCAAATCACTCTGACCGAGGCGGTTGATTGGAAAAATTCTTCGTTTTCCAGAGTAGCCGGCGATATTGAAGAGGCGACGAATCTTTATCAAAAAAAGAAAAAGTCGTCCAATGTGATGGATTTTGACGATTTGCTGGTAAATTGGCATGAAGTTTTGCAAAAGCCGGCCGTGTTAAAAAAACTCGCGGATCAATTTCAATATATTTTGATTGATGAATATCAAGACACCAATCGTTTGCAGGCGGCGATTGTGAAACTGCTGGCGTCGGTTCATAAGAATTTGCTGGTGGTGGGTGATGACGCTCAATCAATTTATTCTTTCCGCGCCGCCGACATCAACAACATTTTAGAATTTCCCAAAGAATTTCCAAAGGCCAAAATTTTTCGTTTGGAGACCAATTATCGTTCCACTCCCAACATTTTAAATTTGGCCAATGATGTAATCAGCCAAAACAAAAAACAATTTAAGAAAAAATTAAAAAGTCACTTGGCTGAACTGGCGCATCCGCAAGTGGCTGTATTTGATTCACCATTTGCCGAAGCGAATTTTATTCGGCAACGAGTGCGGGAATTGCAAGAAGCCGGTCATGCTTTGCGGGATTTGGCCGTGTTGTTTCGCGCGGCTTTTCACGCGCAGATTTTAGAAATTGAGCTAGCCAAGGCCGGCATTCCGTATGAAATGCGCGGCGGGATGCGTTTTTTTGAGCGCGCCCACATCAAAGACACCATTTCAATTTTGCGCGTGGTGAATAATTTAAAAGATGAAATCGCCTGGTTTCGGGTGCTGGAAATTTTTCAGGGAATAGGACATGAAACAGCCAGGATGATTATCACCAAAGCGCGCCAATCAAAGGATTTGCCGGAATTATTCATCAGCGGCATTCGCGATGGATTGAACAAAAACGCTCAAAAGGGCTGGGATGATTTTGTAAGCATCGCCAAGATATTGAATGAAAAAAAAGACCAAAGCGCCGGAGACGCGGTGGAGGGGATTTTGAAATCCGTGTATGCGGATTATTTGGAAGATAAATATGAAAATGCCAAAGATCGTTTGGATGACATTAAACAGTTGGGTTGGTATGCCAAAGGACAAAAGAGTTTGAATCATTTTTTGTCGGACATTGCTTTAGATGAATCATTTGGCAAAAAAAACGCGCGTGAAAATCAGGATCGGCTGGTGTTGTCCACAATTCACCAAGCCAAAGGGTTGGAATGGGAGGCGGTTTTTTTGATAAATTTGGCTTCGGGCTGTTTTCCCAACGAACGAGCTTTGGGCGAGCCGGGTGGTGAAGAAGAAGAGCGGCGATTGTTTTATGTTGGCATCACGCGCGCCAAGCGGCATTTGTATTTGACTTATCCTACGACCGGCCAGAGAATGAATTACAATCGTCCGTCGCCATTTTTGGAAGATATTAAAGATGGATTGATTGACAGAAAAGTGTCTGATGGTTTGGGCGGATTTACTGATGAATTGCCAACAATACAAATTGAAGAAATGACCACGCCAGCGCCCAAAAAGAAAAAAATTGACTGGCGAGTGAAAAGTTTTTTAAAGGATATAGAGGATCTTTAATTCTTGACTGAAACAGGGTAGTTTGATATGATGTTAACAACAATTATTTAATGTAAAATTATGAATCCAAAAGAAGAGCGCACTTATGTGATGGTCAAACCGGATGGAGTGAAACGCGGTTTGACAGGAGAAATTATTTCCCGCGTTGAACAGCGCGGGCTGAAAATTGTGGCTTTGGAAATGTTTCAGCCGACCAAAGACCAGATTGACAATCATTATCCCAAAGATCAGGCCTGGATTGAGCGGTTGGGTGAAAAAACATTGAACACTTATGCCAAATACGGATATGACGCCATGGAAGAACTCGGCACAACTGACAAATTGAAAATCGGCAAAATGGTTCGCGCTTGGCTTATTGACTATATGACTTCGGCTCCATTGGTAAAAATGGTGGTGCAAGGAGCGCACGCAGTGGATATGATTCGCAAGCTCGCTGGCAATACCATGCCGGCCCTGGCCGAGATGGGAACGATTCGCGGAGATTTTTCAGTGGATAGCGCGGCTTCGGCCAATCGGGACAAGAGAGCAGTCTTTAACATTTTGCATGCTTCGGAAAATCCGCAAGAAGCAGAACACGAAATAAAACATTGGTTTAAGAAAGAAGCGATTTGCAATTACGCGCGCACGGACGACGCGGTTTAAATGTTTTCATATCGGGCTATAGCGCAGTTGGCTAGCGCGCACCCTTGGGGTGGGTGAGGTCGGCGGTTCAAGTCCGCCTAGCCCGATTTTTGTTTTTTGTCGTAATTTTATCAGCCGTCTTGACAGTTTTTCGGCCTTGTAATAAGATATAGATACTTATTAGCACTCTAAACTTTAGAGTGCTAATTTATCCCCATTTAATTTTAATTAAAGACCGCTCGGGGAGCGGTGAAAAACATATGACTGTGAAACCTCTTAACGACCATGTGGTCGTGGAAGCGGATTCCGGCAAAGAAGTTGCTACCAGAGCCGGCATCATCTTGCCTGACACCGTGGACAAAGAAAAGCCCGAACAGGGCAAAGTGATCGCCGCAGGCCCTGGAAAATTATTGGAAAACGGCAGCCGCGCCATAATGTCGGTGAAAGTCGGCGATAAAATCTTATTTAAGAAATATTCGCCGGATGAAATCAAGGTCGATGGAAAAGAATATCTGGTTTTATCAGAGGGGGATATTTTAGCGGTGATTGAATAATTAAAATATATGGCAAAACAAATTCTATTTAATGAGCAAGCTCGTCAAGCATTGAAAAAAGGCGTGGACATTTTAGCCAACGCCGTAAAAATCACTTTGGGCCCGCGCGGTCGCAATGTGGTTTTGGATAAAAGCTACGGTTCGCCGACCATTACCAAAGACGGCGTAACTGTTGCTAAAGACATTGAACTGCCGGATAAGTTTGAAAATATGGGCGCGGAATTGGTGAAAGAAGTCGCGTCCAAAACCAATGATGTGGCCGGCGACGGCACTACCACCGCGACTTTACTCGCGCAGGCCATTATCAATGAAGGATTTAAAAATGTGGCGGCTGGGGCCAATCCATTGGCTTTGAAACGCGGCATTGAAAAAGCCGTGGCCGCGGTGGTGGAGGAATTGAAAAATAACATTTCCAAACCGGTGAAAGGCGAGGAAATTATGAATGTGGCTTCTATTTCGGCCAATGACGCGGAGATTGGCTCTGTCATTGCCAAGGCCATGAAAGAAGTTGGCGAGAACGGCGTTATTACCGTTGAAGAATCGCAATCATTTGGCATTGAAACAGAAGTTGTCAAAGGCATGCGTTTTGACAAGGGGTATGTTTCTCCTTACATGATTACCAATGTTGACGCGATGAAAGCCGAGTACAGCGACGCGCAAATTTTGATTACTGATAAAAAGATTTCTTCAGTTGATGAAATTTTGCCTTTGTTGGAAAAAGTGGCGCAGTCAGGCCGCAAGGAATTGGTGATTATTGCCGATGAAGTTGACGGCCAGGCTTTGGCGACATTTGTGGTGAACAAATTGCGCGGCACTTTCAATGTGCTCGCGGTAAAAGCGCCCGGGTTTGGCGACAGACGAAAAGAAATGTTGCAAGATATTGCCATTTTGACCGGCGGCAAAGTGATTTCTGAAGATGTTGGTTTGAAATTGGATGGCGTTGTTTTGGAGGATTTGGGTCGCGCTGATAAAATTATTTCTACCAAAGACCACACCACTGTTGTTGGTGGCAAGGGTAATGAAAATGATGTGAAAGATCGCGTAGCGCAAATCAAGAAATTGATTGAACAAACCGACAGTGAATTTGATCGCGAAAAATTGCAAGAACGATTGGCGAAATTATCCGGCGGCGTGGGCGTGATTAAAGTCGGCGCCGCGACCGAGACCGAAATGAAAGAAAAAAAGCATCGCATTGAAGACGCGGTGGCCGCGACCAAAGCTGCTATTGAAGAGGGTATTGTGCCGGGTGGCGGTGTGGCTTTATTGCGCGCTCGCAATGTTTTGGCCAATTTGAAATTGGAAGGCGATGAGAAAATCGGCGCGAATATCTTGTTTCGCGCTTTGGAAGAACCGGTGCGTCAGATCGCGGAAAATGCCGGAAAAGATGGCTCGGTGGTGGCTGAAGAAGTGAAAAAATTGACCGGCGCCATTGGCTATAACGCCGAGACAGATAAATATGAAGATATGATTGTGGCCGGAATCGTTGACCCGACCAAAGTGACGCGCACCGCGCTACAAAATTCCGCTTCCATTGCTTCAATGTTTTTAACAACTGAAGCAGTGGTGACTGATATTCCTGAAAAGAAAGATGAACATGGCGGAGGTGGAATGCCAGGTGGAATGGGCGGAGGCATAGGAATGGGTTATTAAGAAATTTAAGCGTAAAATCCCCAGCAATGGGGATTTTATGATATAATCAAAACATGACAGTAAAAGAACTCGTCAGCGAACTGAAAAATTTGCAAGCCAAGGTAACAGAGGCCTGGCGGATTTTGGATTTGGATAAAAAACAAAATGAAATAATGGAAATTGAAACCGCCATGAATCAACAAAATTTTTGGCAAGACGCGGAAAAAGCGAAAAAACAAGGCCAGCGGCTTGATGAGTTAAAAAAAGAATTAACAATTTGGGAAAAATTGAGAAAAGACGCGACTGATTTATTGGAGATGGCCGAACTGGATATGAAAGACCAGTCGGTGAGTTTGCGCGAGGATTTAGAAAAACAATTATTGATTTTGCAAAAAGAATTTTCTCAAGCGGAATTTTCGCTTTTGTTTTTTGGCGCTCATGATTCCGGCAATGCCATTATTTCAATTCACGCCGGCACCGGCGGGGTGGATGCCATGGATTTTGCGGAAATGCTTATGCGAATGTATTTGCGTTTTTGCGAGAAAAAGGGTTTTAGCACGCAAATGATAAATGAAAGCCGCGGGGGAGAGGCCGGAATAAAAAGCGCCACGATTATCGTGCGCGGAAGCCACGCTTACGGCTATTTGAAATCCGAGCACGGGGTGCATCGTTTGGTGCGCATATCTCCTTTTGACGCGGAAAAAATGCGCCATACTTCTTTCGCGTTGGTGGAAGTGTTGCCGGAAATTGATGAAAAAGCCGAGATTGAAATTAAGCCGGATGATTTGCGTATTGATACATTTCTGGCTTCTGGTCACGGCGGGCAGAGCGTGCAGACAACTTACTCGGCTGTGCGCATTGTACATTTGCCCACCGGCCTCACAGTATCTTGTCAAAACGAACGCAGTCAATCGCAGAACAAGGAAACGGCAATGAAAGTTTTAAAATCCAAACTGGCTAAAATGTATGAAGAACAGCAATCCAAAGAAATGGATAAAATTCGCGGAGAATATCACGAAGCCGGTTGGAGCAATCAGGCGCGCAGTTATGTTTTGCATCCATATCATTTGGTAAAAGATCATCGCACGGAATTTGAATCCAAAGAGCCGGACAAGGTTTTGGACGGCGAATTGGATGATTTTATTGAGGCATATTTAAAATGGAGTAGAAATAAATAATTTGTGTTAAAAAAAATAATTGAACATTTGAAAAATGGGGGAGTGGTGACGTATCCGACGGAAACCGCTTATGCTTTAGGGTGCGATGTTGCCAATCAAAAAGCGGTGGATTTGGTGTTTGAGTTGAAAAAGAGAGCAAAAAGTAAGACACTGCCATTGATTGCCGGGTCGTTGGCAATGGTGAAGAAATTTTGTCAAATGTCCGCGGATGAAGAACGGTTGGCCAAGAAGTATTGGCCTGGAGCGTTGACAATAGTATTTAAAATTAAAAAAGGAATAAAATTAGCAAAAGGCACTGTGGCAAAAGACGGCACGGTGGCTGTGAGGGTTTCGAGTAATAAGACAGCGCGAGAATTATCACTCGCCCTCGGGGCGCCGATTGTTTCCACCTCGGCCAACTTGGCCGGAGAAGGTGAGTGTTATTCCGTTGATGACGCCAAAAAAAGTTTTTTTGATTCCGTTGTGTTTTTAGATGTCGGCCGTTTGAAAAAACAAAAGCCCTCCACGATTGTTAAAATTGAAAATAGTAAAATTAAAATTTTGCGGCAAGGGGAAATAAAAATATGTTAATTCATCCGGACAAATCCCGCGGACAGAATTTTTTAACTGATAAAAATGTTTTGCAAAAAATTATTGACGCGGGAGAATTAAAAAAATTCGATGTGGTGTTGGAGATCGGCGCGGGCACCGGTGTCCTTACTGTTGAATTGGCCAAGCGGGTAAAAAAAGTAATCTCGTTTGAGATTGATAAAAAGTTGATTCCTGTTTTGCAAGAGAATTTGAAGGATTTTAATAATGTGGAAATTCGCAATGCTGACGCTGTGCCAGCGGGGGAGATGCCAGCCGGCTGCAAACTCATTGCCAATATCCCATATAACATTACTTCGGCTATTTTGGAAAAGTTTTTATCAGCCAAGCAACCGCCTGAATTGATAGTTTTGTTGGTGCAAAAAGAAGTGGCCGAGCGCGTCTGCGCCAAGTCGGGTGAAATGTCAATTTTGTCAGTGATGGCGCAATATTACGGCGAGCCGAAGATTATCGCGCGCGTGCCGCCGTCAGCTTTTTATCCCGTGCCTAAAGTAGACAGCGCGATTTTGAAAATTATCATTAAAAAAAGATGGCCGGCCGTCGACGAAAAGAAATTTTTCCAAATTGTCAAAGCCGGTTTCAGCCAGCGGCGCAAGATGTTGAAAAATAATTTGCGCGCNNAATCAAAATAAAACCGAAGTTTCAACCAGTGAAATTATGGATTTTTTAGTGAAGCATATGGTGATTAAAGAGGAATTTGATGAGAAAATGGAGAAAATAGATGAGAGATTTAAGAAAATAGATGAGAGATTTGATAGTTTAAAACAAGAAATGAATAAGCAAAAATTGGATATTTTGGACGCGGTTGACAATAAATTGGCTCACCTGAAAGGTGATTTAGTAATTTTGATGAGAAAGGAAGATAAAAAAGTTGTCGCGTTGGTTGAAATTTTGAAGGAAAATAAAGTTATCGCGTCAGAAAATGCAAAGACGGTTTTAGCAATGGAGCCTTTTCCGCAGCCAGCTGTTTAATATAGACGGTTATCAGCCGTTTTGTTCGAGAAAATCCCGTTTAATCAAATTGGGTTTTCTTTTTTGTTGTGGTATAATATGGAATATAGTATAATATACCTGATGTCTGATTCATTTAATCTACAACCGTCATCGTGCTTAACCAAAAGCGAAAAATTGGGTTTTGCAGGCCTGATTATTTTGGCAATTGTAATACTTTATTTGGGTTTTAGCCAAATGGGCAATAATATCAAAGGCCCGTTTCTGGCGCGCTTGGCCGCGTCATTGTCAAAAAATAACGCCGAAGATGTCAAAGAATTAAACGCAGAAGAACAAATGGCGATTTTAAAAACCAAAGACACTGACAAAGACGGATTATCCGATTATGATGAATTAAATATCTACCAAACTAGCCCATACATTGCGGACACTGATTCCGATGGAATTTCTGACAAAATGGAAATTGAAAAAAACACCGACCCGAATTGTCCAACTGGAAAAAATTGCAAGTCAGAATTGGCNNGCCAGTTGCGTGATTTGTTAGCACAGCAGGGCGTGTCAACAGAGGCGTTGAAAAAAATAAGCGATAAGGACTTATTGGAGATGGTGAAGGAAATAAAGTGATTTTATGTTCCAAGTTTGGAGGAACAACAGAAAAAAAATTTGGCTCGGTGTGTTGATAGTGGCAATGAGCTTTAATTTTGTCGTGACCAAATCAGCGCACGCTTTAGCTCCTATACCAGTAATAATAACGGCAGAGCCAGTTGACGAAGTTAAAAAAGGTATTGGTGCCACCATTGCCGCTGCTGTTTGGAGCGGCTTGGGAATGTTCATTGATAAATTGACCTATGAAACCGCGGTTTGGGTAGCCAGCGGCAATCTTGGACAAAAACCTTTATGGATGACTGACGGTGGCGCGTTTTTTGATACTATTGCTGATGGCGCGGTTGGCGAGATGATTTATAATATAGGCGAGAATAACGCTTTTTTGAAAAAATATGGGATAAGTTTATGCGTGCCGCCGGATTTAAAATTTCAGATGTGGCTGCAGCTTGAAATGGCGGAACAATGGCAACCGACCACACCGCATTGCAGTTTTAAACAAATTAAAAACTCGTGGCAACAATTGAATCCTTATTCTGATGATTATAATCCTCAACGCGCGCGTCAGGCCTTAAGTGGAATTGGTGTTGGTTTTCGGCCTGGACAAAATGATCTCTCAGTGTTGCTTGGCACCAGTTCAGCCATTAATGAATATTCCGCGCGTCAAAAAGAATGGGCAATGAATGAGGCCGATTACAGCGGCAAGGCCATTGCCCCGAAGAATACTGGCGGTCAGGCCAAGGTTCCGGTCAGCACCATTGAAAAGATTTTTGAAGAAGTACCAACCGGCGAAGACACTAAAAAAGCAAAGATTGCTCAAAGCCAATCTACTTCCGATGCTTTGGCTCAAGGAAACATTTCAGGAGTTTTTACTAATGTTGGACGCATTTTTGTCAATACATTGACTAACAAATTGATGACAAAATTGATGAATAAAGGTTTGTTAGCTTTGTCTGATCTTTTTGGCAGTGATGAAAAAGCCGTTTCAGCGGAAGCCCAAGTCGTGGGTGGCCGACAAGCGGCGGAAATCGCGTTTGCCGAGTTTTTAAAACCCAATCTGCCGGAAGTGGAGCAATGGAACTATACCGGTGAGTTGGCAACCGATTGTGCCGGCAATCCTTCGCCATATTGCGGCGTGATGGATAATTCTTTGCAAACAGGACTGACGCAGGCAGAAAACGGCGTGGCGGTTACGGTGAAAGAGGCGCTGGAAAAAGGATTTTTGCACGGCGATTGGCAATTATTTCCGCCCGGCGCTTGCGGCAATGGCAAATCCGCTTATTGTTATGAAAATCTGGTGAAATTGCGCCAGTTGCGCATTTTGCCCATTGGTTGGGAGCTGGCGGCCCAGGCGTCAAAATCAGATGCGCCGACTAGTTTGCAAAAAGCCGTTGACGCTTTTTCCAGCCCCGCAACAAATAATCCATTCTATCATTTAATTGACCCATATTGGATTCTCAAAGCGCCGGTGGCCAGATGCGGGGCCATGGCTTATAGCGCCAATTTTTTATTGTCGCCGCAATCGGACGGCACCGGCGGCCAGCGCGGCGAGTATTGCGCCGATGCGCAAAACTGCGTAGAGGAAGATGAATCCGGACAGTGCGACAAAGGCAGTTGGGGCTATTGTTTGAAAGAAAAAAATCGCTGGCTTTTGGGAGCTGATTCTTGCGACGCGCAATTCAATACTTGCGCAACTTATGCCAATGCCAAAGGCCAAACCGCGTCGTATTTGGCCAATACAATTGAAAAAAGTATTTGCACGGCTGACAATGTGGGGTGCAGGGCTTATGCCGTTTCTTCCAAATTAGATAAAGATGATAAATGGCAATGGGACTTGACATCATCGGCGCAAAAAATATATTTTAACGCCAAAGCCGCTCAATGCGATTATTCCAACGAGGGCTGTTCGCAATTT
>DOQH01000032.1 GCA_003514455.1 Candidatus Magasanikiibacteriota bacterium | reverse complement strand
AGATTGCTTTGAAAAATAATTTTGTTGGCGTTGACGCGGTGATAATGGATTTGGGCTGGTCCAGCACGCAGTTTGAAAAGTCAGGCAGGGGATTTAGTTTTTTGCGCGATGAGCCATTGGATATGCGGCTGGGAGTCGGTGAGTTGACCGCGGATGAGATTTTAAATAAATGGTCGGAAAGTGAGATTGGTAAAATTCTGCGAGAATACGGTGAAGAGCGCGCGTGGTTAAAAATCGCCAAGGCGATTGTGGAATATCGGCGCGNNGGAAAAATTCATCCGGCAACCAAAACATTTCAGGCGTTGCGCATTGCTGTGAACGATGAATTAAACGCGTTAAAACAGGCCTTGCCGCAGGCAGTGGAGATTTTAAAAAGTGGCGGACGATTGGCAGTGATTTCATTTCATTCTTTGGAAGACAGAATTGTAAAGCGTTTTTTCCAAAGTCAAATTAAAAATTTAAAAATAATCACTAAAAAACCGATTGTCCCTAGCCGCGAGGAGACACTGGAAAATCCTCGCAGTCGCAGCGCCAAATTGCGTGTGGCTGAAAAAATATAGCACTATAAGCGAAGCTTCAAATTTCGGCGGGCTTCGCAAGCCAAAAATAAATTTTTGGCTTGACTCATCCCTTGAAATTATGGTTCATTATACAAAAACTCGACGGTCAAATTTTTTACAAAAAATGACAAATAAAATTACAAAATTTCGCGGAATTATTTTTTCTTTTTTAATTATTTTCAGTTTGGCGTATTTTTGGCAAGTGACATCTTTGTCCATGAAGGGCTTTCAAATTAAGGATTTGGATAAACAAATTCAGCAATTAAAAAAAGACAGTCAGAAATTGGAATTGGAACTCACTGTGGAAAAATCAATGATGAATGTGGACGAGCGGGTCAAGGGCTTGAATTTGGTGGCGGTGAAAAATGTGGAGTATTTGAATATAGTGAGTCCGTCTGTGGCGTTGCGTTAATAATGTCATCGCGAGCCCTCCGCAGGAGGGCGTGGCGATCTTATGAATAACGAGATTGCTTCGCCTGCGGCTCGCAATGACAGAAAATATATGTTAAGATGGGGATATTATGCCTTATCTTTTTTTTGCTTTTGGAATTTTTTTTCTAACTGTTTTATGTACATTTAGTGTGCGGTGGTTGGCTAAAAAATGGCAAATTATTGACGCGCCAGCTGAAAGAAAGGTGCATGGCCGGCCGGTTCCGCTTTTGGGCGGCTTGGCTATTTTTGTAAGTTTTTTTATTGTTTTAGGCCTAGCCAAGTTTTTTACGCAGTATTTGAACGGAAATTTATCAAATCGTCAGTTAACGGCGTTATTTTTGGGCGGCGCGATTTTGATGATCGGCGGATTTTTGGATGATAAATATAATTTGCGACCGCGTTGGCAAATCATTTTTCCGATTTTAGCCGTTGTGGCCGTGCTGTGTGGCGGAGTAAATTTGAAAGAAATCACCAATCCTTGGGGAGGTACAGTGACTTTGAATTTTTGGCATTGGGGCTCTTTTATTCCCTTGACTCAATTGCTGGTGTTTGGCTGGCTTATGGGAATGATGTACACCACTAAATTGTTGGATGGCCTGGATGGTTTGGTAGCAGGACTTACAGCCATTGGCAGTATGATGATTTTCTTTTTGGCCAACAGCCAAAAATTTTATCAGCCAGATATCGCGCTTATCGCTTTGCTTTTTGCAACTGCCAATTTTGGATTTTTAATTTTTAATTTTTATCCGGCAAAGATTTTTTTGGGCGAAGGCGGCAGTTTAATGTCCGGATTTATTCTTGGATTTTTAGCAATTGTTGCAGGTGGAAAAATTGCCACCACTTTGCTAGTGATGGGCGTAGCGGCATTGGACATAGTTATGGTGATTGTCAGGCGTGTTTACCGCGGTCAGCCATTTTGGCAAGCTGACGCAGGGCATCTGCACCATCGTTTGCTGGCTTTGGGATTTTCCCAGCGGCAAATTGTTTTGTTTTTTTATTGTTTGGCAGCCGGGTTTGGTATTTTGACTTTGTTTTTGCAGAGTCGCGGAAAAATTTTGGCGTTGCTTTTGCTTGTAATTGTTGGAGTGTTGATTAGCGCGTCAGCGGAAAAGGGGATTGGAATTTTTAAAAAAAAGTGATGTCACAATTTTCCATCAGACAATATCTAATTATCATTTGCGTCGCGCTTTTTATTGTCGGCGGGATTTATTTGAAATTTCGTGAATATTTTTTGCCAACTGCAATTGTCAAAATCGCCGGGCAAGAAATAAAAGTGGAGTTGGCTAAAACACCCAAATCCCAAACCAAAGGATTAAGCGGACGAAAAAAATTAGCTGATAATGAAGGCATGCTTTTTCTTTTTCCTTTTGTTGAAAAACGCTCGTTTTGGATGAAAGACATGAATTTTTCAATTGATATTATTTGGATTAATAATGGCGAAATTGTGGATATCGCGCCCAATTTACCACCGGCAATTGAGGCCAATCCGCCTGTTTATTATTCTCGCCTGCCAATTAATACCGTATTAGAGGTTAACGCCGGATTTAGCGCTAAAAATGGCCTTAAAATCGGGGATAAGATGGAAATGTTGACAAAATAAAGGCAATCGTGTAGTATTTATACATAATATCTAAAAATTCTATTGTATGAAATTCGCAGTAATTCAAACCGGCGGCAAGCAGTATCTTGTTAAAGAAGGCCAATCATTAAAGATTGAAAAAATTGTTGGCGCCAAAGGCGACAAAATGGCTTTTGATAAAGTTTTATTGATCGCCAATGACGATGGAACCGAGGCCAAAGTCGGCAAGCCATTTGTTGATGGCGCGAAAGTTGAGGCGGAAATTATGGAGCAAGGTCGCGGCGATAAGGTTTTGATTATCAAATACAAAAGAAAAGTCAGATATCATCGTCGTAAAGGTCATCGTCAAGATTTTACAAAAGTTAAAATCGTGAAGTTATAAAAAAATTCCTCCGTTGAACGGAGGAATTTTTTAAAGTTCTCGTCGACCTTTCAGCGCGTTTAGCAAAGTGACTTCGTCAGCGTATTGCATGTCACTGCCTTGTGGCAAGCCGCGCGCCAGTTTGGAAATTTTCACTGGCAGTGTTTTTAAAATTCTTGTTAAATAAAGAGATGTTGTTTCGCCCTCAATTGTGGCGTTGAGCGCCAAAATAATTTCTATCGGCTTGGCCGATTTTTTCAAAGCCAAATTTTTTATTCTCTGCACCAGTTCTTTTATTTTTAATTTTTCCGGCGTGATGCCATCAGGAGCGTTCACCACTCCGTGCAATACATGATAAACTCCCGGATATTCTTTGATTTTTTCAATCGCCAGCAAATCAGCCGGTTCAGCCACTACGCAAATTAAATGAGGCAGTCGTCGTTGGTCAGAGCATATTTCGCAAGGCGAGGTTAGGCCGATGTTTTGGCAAATCACGCAAATTTTGGCATTATCTTTTATTTGTTCCAACGCGTTTATTAATTTTTCAATTTCTTCTTTTGGTTTTTTCAGCAAATAAAAAGCAAACCGTTCGGCTGTTTTTGGCCCAACGCCAGGCAACTGTTCCAGTGAGTCAATCAAAGCTTGAAACATATTACGCCTTTATAGGCCTGGCATGTTTAATCCGCCTTCTTTGCGAATTTTATCAGCCATAACGCGCTGGGTTTTTTTAATTGCGTCATTTGTAACTTCTTTAATGGCATTTTCCAGTTTTGTTTTATCAGTCAATAATTCCTGATCAATTGTCACTGATTCAGCTTCCTGATTTCCATTCATTGTCATTTTAATTTTCCCCCAAGCCGCGCTGGCTTCAACTTTTTCATCAGCCAAAAGATTTTGCAATGTCTTGGCTTTACTGCGCATATCTTTGAATTGTTTGAGTTTGGCGAACATTGTCATAGAATTTTAAATTATTTATTAACTCGCGGCATGTTCCAGATTTCTAAAACACGCCGACTCTTCCGCGAAATATAAATTAATTTGTCCGGTGGGGCCGTTGCGATGTTTGGCAATGTGGATTTCCGCCAAATGCCGTTCATTGGGTGGAATATCTTCCATTTTGTATTTACGATCAGCGGCTTTGCGATAAATAAACATCACGACATCAGCATCTTGCTCAATAGAACCGGATTCTCGCAAGTGAGCCAAGCGCGGTATGGCCGGACCCGTTTGCATTTCCACAGCGCGAGATAATTGAGAAAGCGCCAAAACAGGGATATTCAATTCGCGCGCCAATGTCTTTAAAGAACGAGTGATCTCGGCGATTTCTTGTACGCGATTTTCAACTCTGGTGCGTGATTCCATAAGTTGCAGATAATCCACGATAATCAAACCAAGTCCGTGCTCGGTTTGCAAACGACGAGATTTCGTGCGAATTTGAATAACTCCGTTTGTGGCCGAATCATCAATAAAAATCGGCGCTTCGGACAATATGCCCATGGCTCTGCCAATGCGAGAAAAATCATCATCTTCAGTGCGTTCGCTTAAATGTCCTGTGCGCATTTTCCACAAACTAACCCCTGCTTCAGCGCAAAGCATTCTGTCCACCAATTCATCTTTAGACATTTCCAAACTGAAAATACCAACAGGAATTTTTGATCGCACAGCAACTTGTCGCGCGATGTCCAAAGCCAAACTGGTTTTGCCCACGCTCGGGCGGGCTGCCAAAACTACCAAGTTTGATTTTTGCAATCCGGCGAGTACATTGTCTAGCGCCGCAAAGCCGGTTGGCACGCCGCGCATTTTGCCTTTTTCCCGATGCAATTCATCAATGCGTTCAAACGCTTCGCTTAAGATATTGCGCAATGGTAAAAAAGATTGTTTTAAATTTGTTTGCGATACTCCAAAAAGATGTTGTTCGGCTCTGTCCATGACCACCTCAATATCTTCTTCTTCGTTATAGCCCAACTTCGCGATTTCCGATGACGCGCTTAATAAACGGCGAAGCGTTGCTTTTTTATGAGTGATTTGCGCGTAGTGCGCGACATTGGAGGCAGTTGGCACGGTATTGGTCAAACCCATCAGATATGAACGGCCGCCAATTGTTTCCAGCTTGTGTAATTCTTCCAAACGATTTCCAACGCTTAAAATATCAATTGGTTCATGTCGTCCATACAAATCCATCATTATTTCATAAACAATCCGATTGGCATCTTTGTAAAAGTCCTCGGCTGTAATCATGTCAGCCACCCGTATAATCGCGTCTTTGTCAATCAAAATAGAGCCCAAAAGCGAGGCCTCGGCTTCCAAATTTTGAGGTGGAATTTTAATAAGTTCATCGGCCATATATCCTGTCGTTCCATCTTACATTTGTCGGCTGGGATAGGCAAGAGGCTTTTATTGACAGGATATCCACCATTGATAAGTGAGGCGCTTTTTTAATAGTTATTGACTTTCGTCGTTAAAAATTTATAAAATTAGCAATAACTAAAACAATGCCAGCTCCTAATAAACACCCTGCCATTTTGCCAACAGCTGATTTGAGCATAGTTCTTTCTTCTGACACTAATTGAGATCTTAGTTTTTCAGCAGAGTAACCTTCAAAAATACCAGCTATGCCGTCTGTAATAGCGTTACCAACAACGCCACCTAAAATAGCTCCGGTAATACCGGCAAAATGGCCGCCAAAAATTGCTAAAATAGCCAGAACTCCATTATCTATTAAGCCAAATACAATGTCAGGTTGGATTGACCTTATCCTAATCTTGAAAGGTATTAGAGATAGCACACACAATATAGCAAGAAAAATTAAAACTATACCTATCCATCGAGCGTTACTGACAAAGAAGACGCTGACTGCGGCGATAATTATACAAAGCGTGACGATGTTTAAAACTGATAAAATTAATTTTTGGCGCATAATTATAAAAATAAAATTTGTTTATTATTGAAAAGTATTAGGCGTTAGCCGAAAAAATAAAAGTATATTTCATATAATGGGCTGCGGTGTATGCGACAGTCCCGACCCGCCGCGAGGCGGGGAAGGGATTTCGCATACACCGAGTTCGGCGTTGTCGCGAGCGCAGCGAGCGGCTAGCCGAACGAGGCGCAGCCTTGTTATACAAGGGTGAGCGGAACGGAGTGGAGCGAAAGCGCAGCATCCCCCGAGCGGAATGAAATGGAGCGAAGGCGTATTCCGCAAGATTTTTACCGTTCATTTCGCAAATACGCAAACAGTTAAAGGGCAAATTTATTTCGTCTTTGTTATCGGCACAAAAGTTTCTTCGTGTGGTACTGGTTTGTACTGAAATTTAGAACCATTTTTTGCAATTTCCGTCAACGCGCTCAACAGCATATCAATATCTTTCTTGGTATTGTGAATAGCGAGACTTGCCCGCACAATTCCATAAGAAGCAAGACGATCACCATTTGCAATTTTTTGCTCTATCTTTTTCTGCTCGGCGTCTGAAATGTTGAACCAGCGACGAACAAGGCGATGATTGCAAATGGTGCCGGCACGTGTTTCTATGCCGTACTCGTGTTCCAGAATGGATGCAAGCTGAGCGTGATGAATACCTGTGATGTTAAAAGGGAAAGTGCCTATGCGACTTTCAGTAAGATATTTTTCAACCGGAATGTACATGATAATTTTGGGGACTTTCGGTAAGTGTTCAGCCATATATTTCACCAGCTCGCGTTCATGCCGCGTGACGGCTTCCCAGCTTGCGTCTATAATAGCTTGGCAACTTGCAGCTAAAGCGATGATTCCAGTAACATTCCATGTGCCGGTTTGATGACGCTCTTGCGGCGGTGCCCATAGAATATCTTTTTCGCTAATCATATCTATTGAACCACCGCCTGGGTCTGGTGGGATTGTATCGAGCATAGATTTTGGCAGAGCAAGAACGCCAATACCAAAAGGGGCGTAAACTTTGTGGGCAGAAAAAGCAAGAGCGTCAACACCGTTTTGCTTCATATCAATTTTTCTGTGCGGGGCAAGTTGAGCGGCGTCGATGAACAGCAAGGCGTTATATTTGTGAGCGATTTTCGAAAGTTTTTGAATGTCGGGAATATAGCCAGTCTGGTTTGACGCGCCAGTCATAGTAATGAGTTTCAGATTCTTGCCATGCTTTGCGGCTTTCTTTTCCAGATCATCATAGTCAATTGAGCCGTCCTCGTGAGCGATGACTTCGACGACTTGGGCCTCGGTGTTGTAATGCCACGGCAGATTGTTAGATGTGTGTTCGATGGCTGACGTGATAAGCACGTCTGACTTTTTCAGTCGGAGAAGTCGAGCGAACAGATTGATAGCCGAGCTGGTGTTTTGCGTAAAAAGCAAAGCATGGCTCTCTGGCAAATTCAAAAACTTTCGAATGCTGTTGAGCGCATCCTGTATTTTAAGATAAGTGATGTTTGCATGGGGACCCGCGCCTCTATGGAGCGCACCGTATGTTTGCAAAAAATGGTTCACCTCTTTAAGTGTTTTCTCGAATGGCGGAGTGGTTGCGGCATTATTCAAAAGTATCACACGAGCTTTTTTGCCTGTGGTTAAAGTAACAGTGTGGTTTGTGCCGATAACTTTTGGTAGTGTCATAAGAAATAAATTTGCCCTCAAGTTTATAAATATAGCGAAATCATTTTTGGTTCAAGTAGGTAAAAATCTTGCGGAATATGTTGTATAACGTATCCGAGTATGCGAAGCCGCGCCGTTGTTTCCAGCACAAACTTACGCTTTCAGATAATACTATTTTATCAGCTTTAGCCTTTGATTTCAAGAAGCGCGGTTTGGGAGAAGAAAATAGCGATACCTTTTAAAATATAAATTTTATCGCTATTTTCTGAACCGCATACTCGGTGTTATCGGATGTAAATTATTTTCATTTTTCGATTTTTTTCAATTATTCAAGGGCGAATTTTGATTCCATTTGGCGGGGGCGCAAGAGGGGAACAAAAGGGGTGAATTGCGCCCCCGCCAATCGTTTCGTTTGAAATGAAGAAGGCCAGTGGTACTTTTCCGATTTCTCGGAATTTCCCACTGGCCCGTGTGTTATACCTCCTGTTTGAGTTCGTCGTAGAGACCGAGCGGGAGAGTGTGACCGTCCTTGTACGGACAGCCGACATTGTGGACACCGGTCCATTTCCACCAACGATTTCGTTCCCAGATATCCGCAAGCGGTTCGTCGCGGATATTGCCGAGCGACTTGGCAAAGTCACCTGGACAGCGCATGACTGTGCCCTTAATCATTACGTACAACCCAACTGCAATTTGGTTGCACGGATGGATGCCGGGCATGCAGGATGGACCGTCCAACAGTATCTGTTCGTGCGTTTGGTAGCCCTGTTTGATGTTGTATGCGAGTACTTGTTGGAAAAGCCGGTGCTTTTTTTCGTCGCTTGCATCGGCTTTGAGCAGGAATTCATCCGTAATCTGCTTACCGCTGACCATGTGCGCGGCGAGAACAGGAATGATATTGCGTTCACGAGCGAAATGGTACACTGCAAACGCCCCGTCAATACTGACTCTGGTGAGTGGAGCATGGACCAAGGCGAGCCGAGTCGGTCTGGTCTTGTTGAATCCGGCTTTGGCCAGCCGCTCCACAGCTAATTTGAGCCGTGGTGCATACCACTCGGGACGGCGACCCACCAGCTTGCCGAGGAGTTGGTCGTTAAATGACGGCACGGACGGCATGATCGAGACCTTGAGTTTGACGAGTTCACGACACAACATTTCGCCGTCCGTGATTCCCTCGTGTCCGAATGTCTCGGCGACCAAGACGTCGTCGCCAATGACATGGCCTTTGGTGAAGATCGCAAGCCCGATCCCGCGCGCCGTGAGTTCGTGCGCGAAGCGTAGGAGCTCCGTGTTCTCAAACGGTTCGCCTTTGCCGCAGAGTTTGACCGTGCGTAGACCGAGTGCCTGTGCTTGACTGATGACATCAATGATCTCGTCATAGGTCATGTTCGGATCTGAATTGGCAAGGCCGTTCTCGGCTACATGCTTACGACGGAAGCACCCGGCGCAGTGGAGCGAACATTTGTCGCCGAAGTCCAAATCCAGCATTAGGAGCTGTCCTTTTGCCGTTGCTTCGACGATTTCCGTTTTGGTGAAGAATCCCCAATGCTGGAGTATGTTGTCCAGTTGTGGATCCGGCGTCTGCCGAACCTGCGGAATGTCTGGTTTCATATGTTCTCCTTTAGATGAGCGGGCAAGACCCGCGGGATTTGGTTGTCATTCTCGGTGTAGAAACGCGAACAGGGACACAGCTCGAAATTGAGCAATCTTTGCCTGAATCGGTCTGAAGTCAGAATCTGCTTCAGCGGTTGACGCCTTATGTTGCCGTATCGGACGGTATGCGATGGGCAGTCCATCACATCGCCACTTGGAAAAATGGCGAAGGAATAGAGCGGCCGTCGGCACTGTGGTTGATCCAGCATGCGCTGACCATATTCTGGTGTCCAGTTGACACCGAGTTCCATGTCCTTTCGAGCCGCGTGTTTGAAAAACGCGCGTGCCTGCGCAAAACTGTTGCATGCGGCTCGCTCTTGGGGTGACGCAGAGATGCGAATGAATTCTTCTATCCATGGGACAATGCCCAGCGCGCGGCAAACAGGCAACAGGTCATTGACGGCCCGTTCGATATTGTCGCCTGTCACCGGCATTTCAATTGCCAGTCGGCCGTCAGTTTGCATTCCGCGTTCAAGGCATTTTTCAATGCACTTGAGAGTGAGATTGAAGTTTGGTCGCCCAACAATCACATTGTGTTTCTTTTCAATCGTGTCCCGAAGCGACACAATGAGCACAACGCCGAGTTTGTCGAGTTGGTCAATTTGTTCTTCAGACAAAAGTGTCCCGTTGGTGAATGCAACCATGCCTAGTCCACTCTCTACAACTTGTTCAACGAAACCAAGCGCGCTATTCCACGCAAATAGTTCGCCACCACCACCGTACACGATCGCTTTCGCGCCGTGCGCTTTGATGACCGCAAGAATGCCGTTCATCTCCACATGTGTCCAATACGGACCAGACAATGCCGTCGGCAGTCGTCCCTTGTCTTGTCCCATGAAGCATCCAGCACAGCGTTGATTGCACGGCGTTGGTAACATGATATACGCAAATTGGAAACGTGGCCGACCGTCGCCAGTCCGTGCCCACTCCAGATTATGAGCTATAATCGCGTCGGTTTCACTCGTGATTGAGTAATACTTGAGCGAACGTACTGGTGCGGATACAGGTACCGTGACTTTACTTCCGGAGACAATAACCCCAAGGCAATGGTCATACTGGATGTAGTCTTTCAGGTACATAATGACCCCCTTTCTTTTTGGAGTTTAATTGTGAAAGAACTTCTCCACGCTATGTGGAGAACACTAAATCGTAGCAAATGTGTTGGATTTGTCAAGTTTTTAGACATAAATTTTGATTAAAATATATTGCTTTAATATATTACTAAATTACAATACTATTGACAACATGGCGGATATATGATATTGTCTATAATATAGACGGATATAATTATATACCTATGAAAACTATAAATTTAACTACAATTCTCCAAAATTTAGGTTTGAATGAAAAAGAAGCTAAAGTTTACTTAGCCTGTCTTGAACTTGGTAGCGCGACCGTACAGGAAGTATCCGACAAGGCCGGAGTCAAACGAACGAGCGTGTATAACTTCCTTGAGGATATGAAAGCACGCGGGTTTATCACCGAAGTTAAACACGGCAAAAAAATTCTCTTGACCGCCGAAGATCCACGCGTCTTGCTAAAAAAAGCGGATGAACAAAAAAAGCAGTTTGAAGAGATGCTGCCGGAGTTTTTGAGTATCTACAATCTACCAAGCGAAAAACCAAAAGTGAAATTTTATCAAGGCGTGGAGGGATTGAAACGAATCTATGAGGATACGCTTAATGAGGGCGCAACGATTTATGAAATTTCCGACTACGAGAGAATGTTTGAGACAATCGAATTAGATTGGATGTGGAATTATCCAAAACGTCGCACTGAAAAGAATATCAAGGCATTTTCAATTGCGAAAGAAGGGGTTCAAGCGCAAAAAGTACGAGCGAAGGACGCCGAGCATTTGAGAGAAACGCGGTTTATCAAAGACGTAAATTTTGAAACAGAGATAAATATTTATGGCGACAAAATCGCTCTACTATCATTTCGCCGTCCGTATGCCGGCGTAATTATTGAAGATAGAGCAATCGCGCAGACGTTGCGGTCGATGTGGAATATAATTTGGAATCAAGCAAAATAAAAAAATCGTCCCACCCGAACATACGGGCGGGACACCATATTTCCCCTTATCAAATAATCATCAAAATTCGCCCCTCAATTATCAAAAAAATCTTAAAATGAAAATAATTTATTTCCGAACGTTTCGGGCTAGCCGGCTAGCCCGTGTTAGGCGATGCGCAACTTTCATTTCTTAAATAAATTCACTAACTTTTGTAGTACTTTTTGGGTAAAAGAAAGAGGTTGGTGATATGCACGTGAATACAATATCTTTGGATCAAACTTTCCTCGCTCATAAATATTTCTAATAATGAGAGGAAGTGGCTCGCTATATGGAGTCGGATTTGTGCGACTTGTTGCTCCATGTCGTACTCTTTGCATATCCAAATCCAGGACAGTCAACTGAGCTTGTCGTTTTTGCCATTTTCTTAATTGGTGGGTTTCCCAAGAATACCAAAAAAGTACTACAAAAATTGAAATTTGAATGTAGTCTGCAACGGTAAGGTTTTCTAAGAAATTAATCATTCTATGAAAGTTGCGTTTCGCCTAATGGGCTGCGGTGTATGCGACAGTCCCGACCCGCCGCAAGGCGTGGAAGGGATTTCGCATACACCGAGTTCGGCGTTGTCGCGAGCGCAGCGAGCGGCTAGCCGAACGAGGCGCAGCCGCAGCCCATTTTGCAAAAGAGCGAAGCAATTTTGCAAAACGTTAGTTGTATCTGAAGTTGCGTAGCAATTTGGGTGGAGGCTTTTGTAAAAAGCCGCAACCAGATACAACTTGTTATGTGATGTACATGTTTTCCTTTAATTCGCCTTAGCGAATTGCTTTTAAAAGAAAGTGGATTTGATTTTTTCGTTTGGGCGAGGGCAAGAGGGGCGGGGGGTGAATTGCCCCTCGCCCAAACACCTTATTATTTTTTTGTTCGGTAATGCTTTTCTATAATTCTGTGAGCAGTTGTCACAAGTTCATTATATCCTCGCTTTGCTCTTGGGTCTTCGTGCATATCACTAACATGGCGATTATCAAAACCGAGTAAATCACCTTCTTTTTCTGATGTGTTGGCTTGCCCTATATTGTGTCTATTTTGAAATTCGTGGATTGCAGTTGTTGGTGTGCCGTCATAAAAAACAAGGTGCTTTGGTTTTTGTTCTGGATGTTGCTCAAAATATGCTTCCCAATATTCTTTGGCGATTACAGTGTTTTCTGCTCTTTTCCAATTTGCGCTTGCGGAGCGTAATTTTTGAATGGCCACATCTTTCTTCGAATCACCAAAACCCAGTTGACCACTATCTGGATAAGCATAATATATTCCTGAAGCATCACCGAATAAATTGTAAGTTATGTCCAATGCGACATCTTCAGCAAACCCCAATTTCATAATTTCATTTTTGAATACTTCATAACATGTTTTTTGTTCAGTATCGCCTCTAAAATTATTTTCTCTGTGTTTGTTAAATGCTTGAATAGCTGGTGATTCATCAGTTAGATTTTCCGCCCACGCGACAAAAGCAGAAACAAGTTTTTCATCTTCAACCATGACTCTTTTTTCTTTACCGTCAACAATTTTGGCTTCGGAAGCATATTTTGAGCCAGTTTGTGGATCAACCGGTGTGTTTTCTGGCAGAAAAACTACACCTGCGTCAACTGAAATACCTGGATTGTCTATCGTTGAAGGCCAAACAAAAACATCGTTCCATTTTGTTTCGCTTTGGGGTTTTGTGAAGTCCTTTTCCCAGCCATTGAAAGCATAGTCGTGCTGTGAAGCCAAAACATCGGACGGGTACAAAAAGAAAACCTCGTTATTGCTTTCACCTCCATAATATCCATTAGCCACTATTTGAGCGGCAAAATGGACGGCTGTTTTGTCGGGATAATTTGGAGCTGTGGCAAGTGAATGGTTGAGTTGAGCGTTAAGTCGTTTCTTTGACTCTTCCTCGTCTTCGGCTTGCAATGCCCAATCTTCAAGAAATTTTCGTATGGACGCTTCATCTCTTGCAAGCAAGCCGTTTCGGACTGCCATTGGTGGACGAAGCAGTTTTTGGTCTCGTAATACGCTTGTTAATCCGTCGTGAAATTCTTGCAAGCCAGCGGAGTGATAGACCATGGCGTTATGATCTCGAAATCCTTGTCGCGTAACGTGCGAAAGGAAATGGGGATTCAGCCTGCGCCATAATGCGATGTATTCTTCGGTGCTAAGTTCGGCAAGCACTTCTGGACGAAGCAATTCTCTTTTTTCTTCATTCGACAATGGCATTGTTTCCATTTTTGCGTAATATGCTTCAAGCATTTTTTTGGGGTCTGGTAATACCGATTGTTCTTGAGCAAGCTGTTCTATCTCTCGGCGGAGTTGTAGTGCTTGTGTGGTAAGATCTTCCATTTCTGTTTCAATTGAGCCGATTTCTGTTTGTATTTCAGCTACAGACTTGTCCTTGATTCTGAAAAGTTTTTTTAGGCGTGCGGCTATGGTTTCAAGTCGTTGTTCCAATACTAAAACTCTTTCAGCTTTGAGTGCGTCCAGTTCCCTGGCTCTTTGTTCTTTTTGTCCGAGCGTTTCTGTTTTTCCTGTAATACTTTTACTAACCGTGGCTGTACGTGTCTTCACTTCGGAAATTTCTGCTTCAACAGCTTGACGACTTTCAATGTCATATTTTTGCGAAATAGCGTGAGGGTCAAGTAAGGTTCGTTTAATCTGCTCAATAGTTTGAGCAACGATTTCGGCAGTTTCTGTTGTGGGTTCGCCAGCAGGCTTTTCTGCGTGAGCTTGTTGCGCGAATCTTTGTTCTAAGTTATCCATATTTTATATTTTAATCTGTTAATTATAGCTTAAATTAAAGCAAAATTCAATCAAAAAGGCTTTTCGGAGTGACCAACGGGAGCGGAGAAAACACCTTATACCCCCCTCTATAAAAAAATAAAAATCAAATTCACTTTCTTTTAAAAGCTTGGGCGATAGCCCAAAAAGGAAAACATGTATTTCACATAACGTATCGGCATCATCCGAAGTTTTTGTGCAGCGATAGCGGAACAAAAATTTGGGAGAAGGAATTTTTCTTACCTTAAAATATAATTGTGAAAAATTCCTGAACCGGATATGCCGTGTTGTCTGATGTAATTTTTTTCGTCGTTGTAATATCGCCCTACAATACTATCTCATCACCGCTACCCAAGAGCTGAACTTCTCCGTCTCTTACTAAAATAGCCTGGTCATCGTTTAACACTCTCATTTGATATTGCAGGTCTTTTGTTTTTTCACTTAACATTTCTTTCATGTCAGGCGTGTAATGAGCCTTAATTAAAAAAGGCACTAAATTCATAGCCGAGTACTCTATAATTCCACATCTATCAAAATCACGAGTTGACCATGTTGCCATTATGATCGACGGGCACGCAATATATGAGCCAGCACTTGAGCCTACATAAACCACACCTTTTTCAATCAAACCCTTGATAACATTTTCAAAGCCACTCTCGCGGACAGCTTTCAACAAATAAAACGTGTTTCCACCCTCAACCATTATGATATCATGCCCGTCGAGTGCCTTTTTTAATTCGTCTTCATTTTTACCTGCAATATCTATTTCTGTATAGGAGAAGTTCAGCTCGTCCATTTTTTGTCGATGCCTTTCGACATAGCCAGTATCATTAACTTTTTTCGAGGCAGTTGTAATATATGCAATTTTACAATCTGCTATTTTCTTCGGCAAAAAATCATCCACATTGTTGGCGGTGATGAATTGACCGCTTGAAGTAAGAATTAATGTTTTCATAGCACTAGAAAAAAATTATTTCAGACAACGTATCCAAATATCTGAAGTTTGCTGGAGTGTAACGAAAGCAAATTTGGGTCGAAAAAGTTTTGCGTTCCTTAATTTAAAAATCTAATAAGGCAAAACTTTTGAGCCAGATATTTGGTGTTGTCGGATGTAAAATTTTTTCTAATTCATTTATTCAAAAGGATTAAAACCTTGCTTGATCAGATTATCCAATGGAATAAAAAGGGGTCGGGGTATGTTGTCCCACGCAAACCAGCCCCATTGCTCACATTTTTCCGGTTCCATAATTTTCAACTCGCCCGATTCATATTCGCCAGCCATTATTATTGTAACATAGTGTTTACCTTCTTTAGGAAAAATGTCGTTGGTTGCCGTAGCAAAGTGCACGTTTTTAATGCTCAAACCTGATTCTTCGGCAGTTTCACGAGCAGCACATTCTTCCCATGATTCATTAAATTCAAGGTGACCACCAGGAAAACACCAAGAACCATCACCATGCGAATTAATTCGTTTGCCGAAGAGCACTTTGCCGTCTTTTATAACGCACACCCCGACCCCGACTTTTGGTCTATTCTCCATACGTTTTTTTATTATTTCCTTATTATAAATGAATTAGAAAAAATTTTATTTCCGACAATGTGCCGGCTTATCCGACA
>DOQH01000025.1:18790-39208 GCA_003514455.1 Candidatus Magasanikiibacteriota bacterium | reverse complement strand
TTTCAATCCCTCTTTTTCCAGCGGCTCAATGATTTCAAAAACACTGGAGCCGCTTGTAACCAAATCTTCCACTACGAGCACTTTTTGTCCCGGTGTAAAAGCGCCTTCAATGGCTTTTTTAGTGCCGTAGTCCTTTACTTCTTTGCGGCGCATAATCATGGGGATATTGTGTTCCAGTGAAATGGCCGTGGCAATAGGCAATGCGGTGTATGGCACGCCGCAGACCAGATCAAATTGTAATAAGGCGACTTTTTTCCACATGGCCTCGGCTACCATTTTGAGAATGCCAGGATAGGAAATTATGACGCGCAAATCAATGTAAATTGGCGACATTATGCCACTTTTTAATTTAAATTCACCGAATTTGACAGCGTTGATGTCAAAGAGTTTGAGGATGAGGTTGGTTGACATATAATTGCATAATTTTTTTCTATAAGTTATACTCAAATCATATCATTCCTAAGTCGTTTTTACCACATGCAAATATATCAAGTAAAATCAGACAAACTTCACGGCACCAATTTTAGTGAAGTGTGTAAAAAAGCGTTTGAGCTGTATAGGGTTATCAAGAAAAAATCCAAAAGACGGTCTTATGTCAGGTCGGCATATTTTAATAAAGAAAAAATTTTTCTGGAATTATTCTGGCAACACCTGCACGAAAAACTTAACCATCGAGATAAGGTTAGACGGGTGAGATTTTTCCCATGCGCGATAGAGCTTGTGCAACATACTAAATTTGACCCCGAATCCAAAGAAAATGTGGATAGAAAATCCGAGATATTGCATCGTTTTGCCGGAAAGACAAAAAATGGAGAAATATTTTTTGTACAGATTAAGGAAGATAAAAAGAGCGGGCAAAAATGGTTTATGTCGGTTTTCCCGATTGATTAGGCATAAAACAAAAAAGACCTTCCGCCAGCTTGGGGCTTATGAACCCCGGCCGAAAGCCTTTTCTAAATATATTGTATCAAATGCTTGCGTTTTTGTCAAGGAGCGCCTGTGGATAGAAAAAACAGAAATTTTGTATATTTGAAATAATAAAATGGTTTTTTAGCTATATTTAAAATATTTATGACAACACCAGACACACAAGAACCAAATCTAAATATATCACAGCAAGACCAAGAACCAAGGCCTGCGCCAGCTACCGATGAAGAATCTGTTGTAATTCCAACACAATACGACGGGTTGCCTAGTGAAATTGTTGAAGAATCATGGCAAAATCCAGCATATCTTGATGCTGAAAAAAATAATGTGGAAGCCGGCAAGCGACAAAAAGCTATAGAGGCAATCAGACAAAAAGAAGCAGCTAGAGAAATGGAAAAAACAAAACAAATTAGTGAAAGATATGCTGTATTGTCTGACAAACAGAAATCAGAATTTTCTAGCGCTCAAAAAGATGCCGTTCAGGCGCTGACAGAACACATCCAAGGCCAAAGAAAAATTGACGGTTTATCTATCGAAGAATCTTTTGTGTTAAATAAATTGCAAATCGCTTATGAGGAATTTAAAAGAGAAAATCCGGACAAATTATTCGACTCCAATTTTTTACAAGGCATTGACCGCAAAGTTTATGACAATCTTGCCCAAAGATTGACTTTTAAAGTTTTGGAAGCCAAACAAGTTGTTGGCGATCAAGAAAAAGCAAACACCATCAGACAAGATTTGGACATTCCAGTCAAGGACGTAAAAATCCCAGATATCATAACAAAAAAAGAACCGGCGCTGTCAACTGCCGAACAGATCAAAAAAGCTTTTGAGGCGATCGGTGGTGGAGTTGGGGCAGGAGTTATCGCAAAGGTTCAAGAATATGATGAAAGGATAAGAGCGGCCAAAGCCGGTAAACCAATAAAATCAGGGGATACTGAACAGGGGTTGTCGGTGGATTTTAAATCTTTTACAAAACAGGAATGGACTGAAAATTTTGATATCAAAAAATTTCAAAAATCAAGAGAGTCACAAAAAAGAGCTCTGGAAATTAAACCCATTGATATTGATCAAATAAATGAAAATGTCGGAATTGAAAAAAGAAAAATTGATTCAAAAAATATCAGTTTCAAGCAAGATGGTGAAAACATTAAAGTACTTTATTCCGGGCAAGAGTGGTACTCTGTAAATGGTCAATTGATGGAAAAAACGGTTGGAGGTAAAAAAATTAAAGTGATAATAAGTAATGACAGCTCTGCTCCGCATGCGTCTTACGAATCATCATCCGATACCTATACTATCGGACCAAAAGCACAGGAGGAATTTGAAAAAGATCCGGAAATGTTTTTGTCTTCAATCAACCATGAAATAGCTCATGATGAATATTTCACGCTTGACGCGAAACAACAAAAAGAAATTTCTGATTTATTTTTGCAAGATTCCGGCTTGCAAGATATTTTGAAAAAATTCGCCTCCACGCTTTACGCGGATAAACTAAAATTAGGAACAGAAACAGCAGGTGAAAGTTATTTGAGGGTTCATGATGTAAATAATAAAGCTACCACAGAAAACACGCTCACGCCTGAAGGCCGAAAAGGATTAAAAGATGCGCGAAGCATTGTTTTTGAATTTAATGGTAAAAAAAGAGAGATTTTAGTTGGTTTATTGATAACTGAATTGATTTCATATATGTCATCGTTTGAAATAAGTCAGAGTGTTTTTGATAAAGTTGCTGAAAATGGAAGAAGTGTCCGAGGCGGAGATGATCCAAGATATGATGTTGTTAAAATGTGCCATGATTATATTAGAAATAATCCAAAGATATCCGGCCAACTTGAGAAATTTAAACTTTTAGGACGAAAATCGGAAATAGAGCAAATTTTTATTGATCTTTTTAAAAAATAATTTTAGATAAAATATTTTTTCTTCCCGCTTTTTTCGCGATGATAAACTCCAAATTCTTTTATTTTGTTTGCCACCTCGCGCGTGACTACCGGCCCGTGGGTGCACAGGCAAATGCCCAAATCATCCATCGCGCACTGGCCGCAAATACCCACGCCGCATTTCATGTATCGTTCAAGGCAGATTTCCGCGTCAACATTGTATTGATTGCAAATATCCAACACTTTTTTTTCCATTAATTCCGGCCCGCAGGTGACGATAAACTTGGGTCGCGAGTCAGCGGTGATAATATTTTTTAATAAATCAGTGATCAGCCCCTTTTGGCCGGAACTGCCATCGTCAGTGGCAATGCGCAATCGGATATTGTTCAATCTTTGGGTGAATAGCAGAGAGTCCTTATTTTTTGCGCCAATGCAGAAATCAATGTTATTATTGCCTTTGATAATCAGTTCTTCCGCTAAAAAAGCCAGGGGCGCCGCGCCATAGCCGCCAGCCACCATTATATGATGTATATCCGGTTTGATGGAAAAACCAACGCCATACGGGCCGTCAATGCCCACGCGGTCGTTGATTTTCATTTCAAATAATTTATCAGTTAAGGCGCCGCGTTTGAAAATTGTGAGGCCGAATGTTCGGCCGTCATCAAAAGAAATAGAAAACGGTTTTTGATCAATTCCAGGCAGCCAGAGCATTACAAATTGCCCGGGTCGGCTTTTCAAATTATGTGGAAAATAAAAAGTTTTGACACTGGATGTTTCATCAATGATTTTAGTGATTTTTAATGAATGCATATTCCTCTAATTTCTTCCAAATTTTTAATTCCTTCTTCCGTCATAATTTTTTCCATTTCATCCGTTATCTTGTTAAAAGCGTTTTCGCCGCGATAATACACAGCTGAACCAATACCAACGAGAGTGGCGCCAGCCATGATCATGGCAAGCGCGTCTTCGCCTGAAGTAACGCCGCCGGTGCCAATAATTGGAATTTTTATGGTCGAGCAAATATCATAAACACATTTGAGAGCCACTGGAAAAAGCGCCGGACCGGAAACCCCGCCATGTTTATTGTGTAAAATTGGTTGGCGCATTTTTACATCAATCGCCATACCCGAAAGAGTATTAACCGCGCAGATGGCATCAGCTCCGGCTGCCTCTGCCGCTTTGGCGATTTCCGTAATGTTTGAGGCGTTGGGTGACAATTTAATAATAATGGGGATTTTGGTTTTTTCTTTAACTTTTTTTGTGATAATAGTTACAGCCTCGGTGGAAAAAGCAAACGGCCGGCCAAATTCATGACTGACATTGGGGCAGGAAAGGTTCAATTCCAAAAAATCAATCGGCGCCGCGGAGATTTTTTCCGCGAGTTCGCCAAATTCATCATGGTGTCCGCCGAAAATACTCGCGATAAGCGGTGTCGCGCAGAGTTGTTTGAATTTGATAAATTCTTTCACTGCTTCAACTACGCCAGGATTGGATAGCCCCACGGCATTGAGAATATAGTACTTTTTGCTGATAATGACGGGATTGGGGTGGCCCGGCCGCGGTTCCAAAGACACGGATTTAGCAGTCACGCCACCCGCGCCGTTTTGCACGGTACGATGTAAACTGGCGGCTGTCAAACCCAAAATACCCGAGGCCAGCACCAGAGGATTAGAAAATTGTTTTTTAAGAAAATTAGTTTGCAGCATATTCCAATAGCCATAAAATCATAGCTTTTTGCATATGCATCCGATTTTCCGCTTGATCAAAAATCACGGAATTTGGGTGATCAATGGCGTCTCTTGAAATTTCATAACCAACATGGCAGGGCATACAGTGCATAATTTTTGCTTGTGGCGCGTATGTATTGATTAATTGCGCGTTGAGCTGATAGGGCATAAATATTTTTTTGCGGCGTTCATATTCTTCAATAAATTGCGGCTTGACTTTTCCATTTTCAAAAAATTCCATGTCCATCCAGGTGTCAGTGTGCACATAATCGGCATCTGATAACGCCTCGGCCAGATTTAATGTTCGCGCCACATTGCCAGCGGCAGCGGCTTGTTGGTTTAGTTCTTCATCAATACTTTGCGGATTGGCTTCTGGCGCAACAATCGCCACTTTAATGCCGAGTTTGGCACAGGTCAGCGTTAAAGTATTGGATACATTGTTTTCCACGCCCAGCCAAGTGATTTTTTTAACATTGGCAATTCCGTTGGAATGTTCGGCCATGGTTAAAATATCGCTCAAGGCCTGGGCTGGATGATATTTTTCACTGCACGCGTCAATCACCGGAATTTGATTATATGAAGCGGCTTTGATAACATCAGCTGCTTTAAGCGCCCGAAACATCAGTACCGCGCCATAGCGCATCACAGCTCTGATTTCATCGCCAAAGTCAGTCAGAGCAAATTGCGAGGTGCGCGAATCCAGAAAAATCGCGTGCCCGCCCAATTCAGTCATGCCGGCTTCAAAAGACAGCCGCGTGCGAGTGGAGGTTTTTTGAAATAACATTACCAGTGTTTTGTTTGGCAGATAATTTGTCAATTGGCCGGCATTTCGTTCGGCTTTTATTTTTTGTGCCAGTTCCAACATGGATAAGATGTCTTCTTTGGTCTGCTCTTTGAGTGAAATTAGATGTCGCATAAAGATTTAATTACATTTTAAAAGTTTTGTTATTTATGATGACGGCGATTGGCCAGCCGACAAGTTTCCATCCTGCAAAAGGCGACCAACCGCATTTGGTTTTTAAGTTGGCATTTTTTACTTCTTTTTCCATGTTTATGTCCACAATTATTTGGTCGTTATTTTTTGGCAGATTAAAAATTTTTTGTGGATTGCCGCGCGTTAGTTCAATAATTTTTTCTAGAGTTATTTTCCCGGCGCGGTGAGCAGTCAGCAATAGTGGCAGAGTTGTTTCAATCCCTGGCACGCCTGATGGCGAGGCAGGGTATAGCTCGGATTTTTCTTCCAATGTATGAGGAGCATGATCAGAGCCGATTGTGTCTATCGTGCCGTCGCCAATGCCTTGCCACAAGGCCGCGCAGTCAGTTGGCGAGCGCAAAGGAGGATTCATTTGAGCCAAAGTTCCAAGTTTTTCATAGGCGGATTCATTAAGAAAAAGATGATGGGGCGTTGCTTCGGCATAAATTTTTACTCCTTGCTTTTTAGCTTGTTTAATTATTTCCAGTTCTTCGGCTGTGCTCACATGGCAGATATATAATCGCGTGCCATATTTTTTTGCCAGTTCAATCGCTTGTGTCACTGCTTTTACAGCGGCCTCGCGCGAGCGAATTTTGGAATGGTCAGCCACTGTCGGGTTTGTAATTATATTTTTTTGTTTTTGGATTTCATTTTCATCTTCAGCGTGTACAGCCACGAGTAAATCCAGTTTAGCCGCGCGTTGGAAAATTTTTTCTTGGTCAGCNNAAATTCATTTGAATTATCAGCCGTAGCGCCGAGGTAAAAATAACGGCGCAATGGAATGCCTGTTTGGCGCAATTGTTCATCAATTATTTTTCTTTTTTCCGCAAGAGCCGCCCGGCCAATGGCCTGCGGATCGTTATTGGGCATGTCAATCACTGTGGTAAATCCGCCGGCGATGGCCGCTCGCGCTCCGGTAATCCAATTTTCTTTGTGTCCGCTTCCCGGAGTTCGAAAATGCACATGCGGATCAATCAATCCCGGTAGTGTGACAATATTTTCCGCCATACTAAATTTTGTAGTCCTTGATTTCGTCTAAAGCAAATTGTTTTTCGCAGTATTTGCAGCTTACTTCCACTTTTTGTTTGCGCAGTTTGACATAAAAGAAACTGTCCATTGGCTCGTGATTGGTAATGCATTTGGGATTGGGGCATACAAGCAGGTGCTCAATTTTTTCCGGCAGTTTCAAAGCGAATTTTTTAGTCACTGTGTAATTTTTAATAATGTTGATGGTTGATTGCGGCGCGATTAAAGCAACTTGATTGGCTTCTTCAAGAGAAATTTCCCAGTCCTCAACTTTAATCAAGTCCTTGATTTTCATTAGTTTGCTTGGCAAATTCAGGCCCACTGTCACCAGTTTGTTTTGGGCCGCCAAATTTAAAAAGCGGATTATTTTTAACGCCTGACCGGCATTGATGTGATCAATCACCGTGCCATTCTTAATTGCCGAGACGAGAAGTTTTTTGTCTTGTGTCATATGGATTGTAGCATGCTCGGCAAGTAATTTTCTTTGCTCGGATAACTCGCCCGGCCTTTCAGGCCACCGGACTCGGCCAACCAGCCAAGGATTTATTGATTGGCCTCGTCCTGGCTCAAACAATCCTCGCTTCAGAAAATCACATTGCCTCCGCATGCTTCATTATTTTTTTTAAATCATATTTTTCCTAACACCGCGCCAAGCAATGCCTGCCGCACATATAGTCCATTTTCCGCTTGTTGGAAATAGTAGGCGTGCGAGGTGGTATCAATTTTGTCGTCTAATTCGTTGACGCGCGGCAAAGGGTGCAAAATTTTTAAATTTTTTTTTACACCGATCAGGTGTGCGAGTGTCAAGCGAAAAACATTTTTTACTCTTTCATAATCCATGGAGTCGGCAAATCGTTCTTTCTGAATACGCGTGAGATAAAAAATATCCGCCTGTTTGATAACTTCTTCCATTTTTTCATGCAATGAAAATTTAATTTTATTTTTTTTTAATTCTTCCAAATAATGTTCAGGCATTTGCAATGTTTTTGGGGCGATAAAATATAGGCGCGGGGAAAAGTGCAGCAAGGCCTGCATGAGAGAATGCACTGTGCGGCCGTATTTCAAATCACCGGCCAAAGCGATTGATAATCCGGTAAGTTTTTTTTGTGTTTCTTGAATGGTAAATAGATCCAGCAGTGTTTGCGTGGGGTGCTGATTGGCGCCGTCCCCTCCATTGAGAATCGGCTTGTCCGTGGCCTCGGCCGCGCGCCGCGCCGAGCCCTCCAAAGGATGCCGCATGGCAATCACATCAGCGTATTGGCCGATAATGCGGATGGAATCATAAAGTGTTTCACCTTTGCTCGCCGAGGTGACATCTTTATCAGCGAAACCAATCACTCGTCCGCCCAAGCGCTCCATGGCGGTTTCAAAAGACAGCCGCGTGCGCGTGGATGGTTCAAAAAAAAGCGATGCCAGTACTTTGTTTTGCAAAAGAGTCGGCTGTGGTTTGGCTTTTAAATCCTTGGCCAATTGCAAAATAAACAAAATTTCATTTTTGGTCAAATCATTGATTGATATGAGATCGCGATTGATGAGCGAGGACGGCATATTAAAAAAAATCCCCCAAATGGGGGTAAATTAGAAATTAAATAATTTGTTGCGAGTCGGTGTTTTGTAGAAATTCATTGCATTCATAATTCTTTGTTATTTTAGCAGGGAGTTGAATGGGTGTAAAGATAGATTTATCCACAAGAAAAAAATAGCTCTGCCGAAACAGAGCTGTGAGAAAAGAAGTTGGTTGTTATGCCCGTTTCTGAACGGGCTTGGGTTTGGCGATGAGCTCGGCATTCAATGTCTGAGCCCGAGCGATTGCCTTGTCCAGGTCGTTGCCCTCCATATCAGCGAGAAATACATCGCAACGCCGTTTTGCCCGAGCATCGCCCTCGCAGAACACCATTAGAACGGCTGCTTGCATGTCTGGCAGACGCTTCAGCTTGGCATACTCTGGTGGCGCAACCCAGATATGCACGCCACTGTGTATTGCCGCCCAACCAATATCATCATTATGACTGTGAGCTTCTTCAAAGCCATAGGCAGTGGGAAGACCTTTCCAAACTTCCCAACGGGATCCATTAAGGATGCTGCACAACTTGGTCGGACTGGGCGAAAAACCGCCCAAGGCTCGCGTTACTTCGTCAGCTGCCAGAGCGTATTGTACACAGTGTTCCATTTGTCTCCTCTATCAGCCCTATGTTAATTTGGGCTTCAAAATACATTAACACGGAAAGAGATAAATTGTCAATATACCCTTGCCCTCTCCTCTTTTTTTTGATACACTATGTACATAGTATTTGATAAAACATCTTTTTAAATATGTCCAAAAAATCAGCCAAAACTAGTTCAAAAAAGCCACCAGTCAGTCCGTCTGACGGATATAGCGCCAAACACATTACCGTGTTGGAGGGTTTGGAGCCGGTGAGGCAAAGGCCCGGCATGTATATTGGTTCCACAGGCACCACTGGCTTGCATCATTTGATTTGGGAGGTGGTAGACAATGCCATTGATGAGGCCATGGCCGGTTTTTGCAATGAAATCACTGTGCGGCTTTTGCCAAACAGTCAAGTGGAGGTGATTGATAACGGCCGCGGTATTCCGGTTGATATTCATAAACAATACAAAGTGTCTGCGTTGGAATTGGTGTTGACAAAATTACATGCAGGTGGAAAATTCGGCGCGGGAGGGTATAAGGTTTCCGGTGGTTTGCATGGCGTGGGCGTATCAGTCGTGAACGCGCTTTCTACTCTACTCAAAGCCGAGGTGCGACGCGACGGCGGTATTTTCATGCAGGAATATGAGCATGGCCGGCCAATTAAAAAAGTAAAACAGATTGGCAAAAGTAAAGAGCATGGCACCACCATCACCTATCATCCTGATCCGAAAATTTTTGAAACTTTGGAATATGATTGGTCAACAGTTCTTGACCATTTGCGCCAGCAGGCCTATCTCACCAAGGGCGTAAAAATTATCGCTCTGGATCAGCGCGATCCATCTGCCATAAAATCTTACATTTTTTATTTTGAAGGCGGGGTTGCGTCGTATGTGCGGCACATGAATCGTTTGCAAGAATCCAAACACGAAAATGTTTTTTACATTGAAAAGAAAACAGCCGATGAAATAGTGGTGGAGGTGGCTTTGAGATATGTGGAAGACATGAAGGATTTGGTTTATACTTTTGCCAATAATATCTTTAATCCTGAAGGCGGCATGCATTTGATGGGTTTCCGTACTTCTTTAACTCGCACGCTTAATTCATACGCGCGCGACAAGGGTTATCTGAAAGAAAAGGAAGAGAATTTGACCGGCGAGGATGTGCGCGAAGGGCTCACCGCCGTTATTTCCGTGAAATTAACCAATCCGCAGTTTGAAGGCCAGACAAAGGCCAAATTGGGCAATCCTGAGGTTAAAACAGCTGTTGAGACAATTTTTGGAGAGTCATTTACCACTTGGTTGGAAGAGCATCCGCGCGATGCCGAGATAATAATGGGCAAGTGCATTCTCGCTGCGAAAGCTCGGGCGGCGGCAAAGATCGCGCGCGAGGCGGTTCTACGCAAGGGCGCGTTGGAAGGATTTACTTTGCCCGGAAAATTGGCAGATTGTTCATCCAAAGACGCGAGCGTTTCCGAGTTGTATATTGTGGAGGGCGATTCCGCCGGGGGTAGTGGAAAACAAGGTCGCAACCGCGAATTTCAAGCCATTCTTCCTTTGCGCGGCAAAATTTTGAATGTTGAAAAATCTCGTTTGGATAAAATTTTGGCCAATAACGAATTAAAATCTTTGATTATCGCCTTGGGCACCAATATTGGCGAGATGTTTGATATTACCAAATTGCGTTATCATCGCGTAGTGATTATGACTGATGCCGACAGCGTTACCGGAGACACACCGATATTGATTTATGATAAAAATAAATCACTTTATTCACTGGTGGATATTGGCGCGTTCGTGGATGGCTGCATTTCACCAAAAAATTATGAAGTGTTGGCCTGCGACAGTAATAACAAAAATATAGAACAGAAACAATTGGTGGATGTGGTGAAACATCGACGGCGCACGCCAATTTATGAAATTACCACTCGATGCGGATACAAAATAAAAGTGACAGCTTGGCACAGCGTGTATGTGTCCGGACAAGATGGATTATCAGAAAAGCGCGGTGATCAGATTAAAGTAGGTGATTTTTTGGTTGTACCGCGCGTTCTGCCGAATCAGAATAAACAATTGACCATTGATTTGACCAGCGCCGCTATGTTACACACTGAAGATTTAGCCATTGCGATCCAGAATGTTGTCTTGGAAGCATTGCCGGAAACGGCGTGGGTAAATTTAGCGCTGGAAAAGTGGAATCAATTACAGAGACAACGCGAATTGCAAGGTATCAGTCGTTTTGCCATGGCCGACAAAGTCGGGGTTTATAAAACCGTAGTTCAGCAATGGGAGACAAAAGTTGATAATGTTTTGCCCAGGGCATATCAATTCCGTTCTTATTTATCTCATCTTAATTGGAGCGGCCAGCCCGTTATTTCAGCTTTTGTGCCTTTGGCTGATTGGCCCAAGCCATTATCACCAAGCATTAGTTTGACTTATAAAAATCACAGTGATGTGGTGCCTGCCGCCGTTGATTTAGATGAAGATTTGGCTTATCTTTTGGGCTGGTATTTGGGCGATGGCTGTTTTTCAGCGACTAAAAATAGTCCCAATCGTTTTATTTTGTCTTTGGGTGGAAATAAAAATTTTGTCTATTTTGAGCGGCTTAAAGATGTGTTGGAAAAAACTATCAAAGCTCGCGCGATCAAGGCGACCAACCGCGCTTGCCGTGAAATTCATTTCCATTCTTTCACTTTCCGTTTGTTGTTGGAGACGCTCGATTTATTGGGCAAGAAGGCGCATGAAAAATTTGTGCCGGATCAGTTGTTTAATGTTGCGGACGAAATTAAAATGGCATTTTTGCAAGGGCTTTTGGAAAGCGACGGCGCGGTGGTTGTTTCATCCGCGGGCAGAACCGACAAGGCCTTTATCGGCCACACTACTTGTTCGCGTCGGCTGGCCGACGGCATTATTACTCTCTATCGTCAGATGGGTATTTTTCCGGCTGTTACATGCCGGCCGCCATTCACTCATACCAGCAAAGGCATTACTTATTGCGGTAATTTTGACCGATATGACATAATCGTGACCACCAAGGAGCAAATATCTAAGATGTCTCCGGTTTGGAAAAATCATAAAAACGCGAAGCGGCTCGCGAGATATTTGAGTGACAATCCGCAGTATCCTAATTTGGGAAAACGGTATATTGAAAAAATTTCTCAAGATTTAATGGCCATCCCAGTGATGCGCGTCAAACGGGTAAAATGTAATGATGATTTTGTTTATGATTTGACAGTACAGGGGCACCCGAATTTTATTGCCGGCAATGGAGGCCTGTTGGTGCACAATACCGACGGCGCGCATATTCGCACTCTTTTGTTAACATTTTTTTATCGTTATTTTCCGGATTTAATCACACGGGGGCATATTTTTATTGCTCAACCGCCTTTATATCGCGTGCAGGTCGGCAAGGAAGTAAAATATTTTTTTCATGATGAAGATAAAGATAAATATCTGGCGGAATTGGCGAAATATAAAGCGGCGGCTGCAAAAGAGAAAAATAAAAAAGATGCTGTGGTTGAGGGAGCGGTTGAAGGCGAGGAGGAAGGAGAAGCTTCTGCCACTGTCGGCGGCGTGAAGGTGAATATCCAACGGTTTAAAGGTTTGGGCGAGATGAATCCCGAGCAGTTGTGGGAGACGACTATGGATCCGGAAAGACGGTTGATGAAATTGGTGACAGTGGATGACGCGGCCAAGGCCGACGAGATTTTTGATATTTTAATGGGCGATGAAGTGGAGCCGCGCAAACGGTTTATTCAAACCCACGCCAAGAGCGTGAAGAATTTGGATGTTTAGGGAATTATTATGTTCAAGTAGCGGAACATAATTGACAGTTTTACGATTTATGGTAGAATCAATCGGAGACAAGATCGATTCTGCAATTCGCAGGACAACAAGTAAACTAAATGAGGAGGATTAATGATGAGTGCAAGGCCAGTAAATTCGTTGGTTCCTGACAGGGTGCTTGCCAAAGCCATTGAAATTACCGGACGCGGCTGTATTCTGTGGATTCCCAATGAAAAGAGATTGAGTGGCCATGTAATGATTGGTGATACGGCTATCAGGTGGCCACTCGAAATTTTTCCAGAGCGTTGGGTCTTTTTCTGTGATGATAATCCAGCGGCTATGTGGGGGCATGCTTGCAGGATTCTATTGATTACTGACGATCTGGTTGTAGAGGTTCGTCGTGTAACTAAACGGCCGAACGACCTGCGCCAGAATTGGACGAGTCCAAACAATCCGTTTGACGGTTTGGCATAATATCGATTCTGCTCCCAACTCGCTCCTGTATGGGTGATAAATCATCTGTCGGGAGCTTTTTTTATTTTGAGTTTGACACATTTTATATAGTATGATATTATACATTCATAATCAAAAAGCCCCGGAAAGGGCTTTTTAAAGACCTAAAAGTAAAATTTATGAATATCTTAAATAAAATCACGGAGTATTTTAGAACCTCCAAAATTGAGCTTAAAAAGGTGGTTTGGCCAAGCAAAAAGGAAACCACGCGCTATTCTTTGATCGTTATCGGCATGAGTTTGAGCGTGGCTGTTTTTTTCGGCATCTTGGATTTTATTTTTAATCTTGGATTAACCAAGCTAATCTCCCGTTAATTTTTTAATATGCCAAAACAAGTATTGCAACAAGGCCGGCGTTGGTATGTTCTGCACACTTATTCCGGCTATGAGGAAAATGTTTCCCGCAATCTGAAGCAAAGAATTGAAACAATGGAAATGCAGGACAAAATTTTTCAAGTGCTGGTGCCTACGGAAAAGAAAATTAAAATTAAAAATGGCAAACGGAAAATCGTCACCGAGAAAATTTTTCCCGGCTATGTTTTGGTGGAAATGATCGTAACCGATGATTCTTGGTATGTGGTTCGCAATACGCCGAATGTTACCGGCTTTGTGGGTTCCGGCACGACCCCGACTCCAATTGACGAGGCCGAAGTTAAATCATTGCAAAAGCGCATGGGCGTGGAAGAGCCGGAATTTGTGATTGATGTGGAGGTGGATTCGCCTGTTCGCATTGTTGATGGACCGTTTAAAAACTTTGAAGGCAAGATTTCCGAGATTGACGATAAGCGCGGCAAGGTCAAGGTGCTGGTGTCCATGTTTGGCCGCGAAACACCGGTGGAGCTTGACTTTTTGCAGGTAAAGAAGATATAATCTGATTTAATAGATAGGGCTTTTAGTTCGCTTCTGAATAAATAACTTAATATAAATTTATGGCAAAAAAAATAAAGACAATTATTAAATTGCAGATTCCGGCCGGTAAGGCCAACCCGGCGCCGCCGATTGGTCCGGCTTTGGGCCAGCATGGTTTAAATATCGCGGAATTCTGCCAGAAATTCAATGACAAAACCAAACAATTAGGCGGGGATATCACTCCTGTGGAAATCACCGTGTTTGAAGACCGCACCTATACTTTCATTTTGAAAACTCCGCCGGCCGCTGAATTATTGAAAAAAGCAGCCGGCATTGCCAAGGGTTCCGGCAAACCATTGCAGGAAAAAGTCGGGAAAGTGACCCGCGCGCAAATTAAAGAAATCGCCGAGAAAAAAATGCCTGACCTGAATTGCACTTCAATTGAATCAGCCATGAGCATGATTGAAGGCACGGCCAAACAAATGGGATTGAATGTAGTGTAATAATAATGGTGGGAGACGGTTGAAACCCGTTGTAAATACCACTTTTAATTTGTATGAGAAGCAAACGTTATCTCAAATTCAAGTCCGTTGCTGACACCAAGAAAAAATATTCTTTGGCAGAGGCGGTGGAAGCAGTGAAAAAAACTGCCGGTGTCAAGTTTGACGCCACAGTGGAAATGCACGTCTGTTTGGGCATTGACCCGAAAAAAGGCGAGGAGCAAGTGCGCGGCACGATTGTTTTGCCGCACGCTTTTGGCAAATCAAAAATAGTGGCGGCTTTTGTGCCATCAGGCAAAGAAGATGAAGCCAAGGCGGCCGGAGCGGATTTGGTTGGCGGCGAGGAATTGATTGAAGAAATAGCCAAGAGCAACAAAATCAATTTTGATGTGGCAGTGGCTCTGCCCGCGATGATGCCCAAACTCGCGAAAATCGCGAAAATTTTGGGACCCAAGGGATTGATGCCCAACCCCAAAACCGAAACTGTTGGTCCGGATATTAAAAAGTTGGTGGGTGAATTGAAAAAAGGCAAGATGTCTTTTAAAAATGATGACACCGGCAATATACATTTGGCGGTCGGCAAGATTTCTTTTGACAGCGCCAAATTAACAGAGAACGCGCAAGCGGCTTTAGACGCCATTATCAAAGGCAAACCGATTTCTTCCAAGGGCACATATTTGAAGACAGTTGTTTTGACCTCCACTATGGGCCCGGCGATAAAACTGGCGGTGTAAAAAATAGAGTTTAAAAAATCCACCGCAAGGTGGATTTTTGGTTTTATCTCTCCTCTTCCTGCAAAAAGCCGCCGGCCTGTATTTGCCAAAGATGTTTGTACAAACTGTCTTTTGCCAAGAGTTCATCATGCGTGCCTTGTTCAAAAATTTGGCCGTTTTTAATTACTATCACGCGGTCCATCTGCCTGATGGTGGAAAGTCGATGGGCAATCACAATAACTGTTTTTTGTTTCATCAATTTTGCCAGCGCGTCTTGAATCAACGCCTCGGAATGCGAGTCCAAACTGGAAGTGGCTTCATCCAAAATCAGGATGGGGGAATTTTTAAGAATAGCGCGGGCAATGGCCACTCGTTGCCGTTCGCCGCCGGAAAGTTTTATACCTCGTTCGCCCACGAATGTTTCATATTTCTGCGGCAAATTGATAATAAAATCATCGCAATGAGCCAGTTTGGCCGCTTTTAACACCTCTTTATCAGTGGCCTTGCGTTGGCCATAACGAATATTTTCAATAAGAGACCTATGGAAAAGAATTGGATCTTGCGGCACTAAACTCAAATTGTCATGCAAGCTTTCTTGGCTGATTTTTTTTATTGATTGCCCGTCAATTAGAATATCTCCGCTGTCAATATCATGAAAACGAAACAGGGCTTTCATCAGCATGGTTTTTCCGGCCCCGGACGGGCCGATGAGCGCGATTTTTTCACCAGATTTTATCACCAAATTAATATCTTCCAAAACCCGGCGCGTTTGGTGAAAACTGAAATTCACTTTTTTAAATTCAATTTCTCCTTTTTTTACTGTTAGGGTTTTAGCATTTGGCGCGTCTGTTATTTCATGCGGAGTATTTAGTATTTCGGTAATCTCCTCGGCGTCGGCGAAACTTTCATATATATCCCGAATGTGTCGGCCCACATCCCAAAGGCGGTTGATCAGGCCAAGCAAATATGATTGAATTAAGACAAAATCACCAACAGTCAAAGTTCCTTGTTGCCAAAATTTTATGGCAAAATACATCAGTAAAAATTCCACGGCGATAAACAGGGCGGCCTGAATTCCTTCAATAACAGATCCCAGATTCCAAGTAAGTGTTTGCAGTTTTTGCAATTCATCAGTTACTTTTTTAAAACGACCAAATTCAAATGAAAAACCGTTAAAAAGTTGAATATTCACTTGATTAGTGACAGCGTCAGCCAACACGGCCACTGTTTCCGTGTCTTTGGCGCTGCGCGCCGTGTCGTATTTTAATTTCCAAACGGAGAAAAAATAATTAATGGTGATGAAAATGATTGTCCAAACAAAAAGAATGTAGGCGACTGTGTGATTGAAAATATACAAAACAATGGTCGCGCCGATAACGCGGATACCCAGAGTAAAAAGATGCCAATAAGCTCTGTCGGCGAATGTTTGAAAAGCGCGTGAGAGTTTTGTCACTTTGCGCACCAGTGATCCCACAAAACGGTTGGTGAAAAAATTGTAAGAATGCCTCTGCAAATATTTGTAGGCATATTGCAATAGATCAGCTGACACATGCGGTTGAAAATAGTCACTGGTAAAAGTGGTGAAGCGATAAATTATCCAGGAAATCGCGTTGATAGCCAGAATCATGAATAAAGTGTCCATCAAAGCCGTTGCTATTGTTGATGAAGGTCGCGCGCTTGTCAAAATGTCAAAGAATTGTTTGTAATAAATTGGAATGATTATTTCCAGCACGGTCGCGATCCCAAGCGCCAGCAACATAAAAAACAGCAAGAATTTGTAATTCCGTATTTGGGACCAATAAAGTCGCAGTGTTTGTTTTGTCCGCTGTTTCATGCAACTATTATATCTCTTTTTTAACGATTAAACCATCCACTGGACTCTAACTTGCAAAAAGTATATGATATAAGAACAATTTAATAACACAAAAATATGTCTACGACTCAAAAGCATTTCCGTCCTTCTTGGGACGAGTATTTTATGGCCATTGCCCGCATCGCGGCCACTCGCGCCAGCTGTGACCGTCTGCACGCCGGAGCAGTGCTGGTAAAAGACAAACGAATTATTGCCTCGGGCTATAACGGCGCGCCGCCAGGGCTTCCTTCTTGTGACGAAATTGGGCATTTATTGGAAGACGGTCATTGCGTGCGCACCATTCATGCCGAGCACAATGTTCTTTTGCAAGTGGCGCGATTGTCCGGATCGTCAACCGAGGATTCCACTCTTTATGCCACTTATTCACCCTGTATTCATTGCGCCAAGTATTTGGTGGCCGCCGGCATTAAGCGTGTGGTTTTTGGCAAGGTGTATCGCAATAGCGATGTGATTGAATATCTGAAATCAGCCGGCATTGATGTGGATATTTATCAAGAAAATAAAGAATGGCTTGGGAAATTGCAAGATTTATTCAGCGGAGAAGTTGACGATAAAAAAGCCAAAGAGGGGGTGATAAAAATGAAAGTGGTGAAATAACTCATTTATGAAGAAAGAAAAAAATGATAAAAAAGGCGAAATAATAATTTACAAAGCGCCAAAAGGCGAGGCGCGAGTGGAAGTGCGACTTGAAAAAGAGACAGTGTGGCTCACGCAGGCACAAATTGCCTTGCTTTTTGGCACGCAAAGGCCGGCTGTAACTAAACACTTGAATAATATCTTTAAAACAGGCGAATTAGACGCAAAGTCAGTTAGTTCCATTTTGGAACATACTGCCGCAGACGGAAAGATATATAAAACGCAATTTTATAATCTCGACATTATTATTTCCGTCGGCTATCGCGTTAATTCCCAGCGCGCCACTCAATTCCGCGTTTGGGCCACGCAGACGCTTAAAAAATATTTGATTCAGGGTTACACCATCAATGCCAAGCGGCTGGCGGAAGCGCGAGATAAATTCAATGAACTCCAAAATACCATTTCTTTTTTGCGCGAAAAATCGCAAAAAGAATTGTTGACCGGACAATCCCAAGAAATTTTGAATTTGTTGGCCAATTATTCCAAGACACTGTCTTTGTTAGAGCAATATGACACCGGAAAGCTGGCCAAACCCAAAGGTACTGGGGCTAAATTTGTTTTGAAATATGATGGTTGCGTGAACATCATTAAGGAAATCAAAGCTGAACTTGTAAACCAAAAGTCAGCAGGTGATTTATTCGGTTCGGAAAGAGGCGGGGCGTTTGAGGGGATTGTTAAAAATCTTTGTCAAACCTTTGGCGGTAAGGAACTTTACGCCACTCTTGAAGAAAAAGCCGCTCACCTTTTGTATTTTGTAGTGAAAGATCATCCATTTTCCGATGGCAATAAGCGCGTCGGCTCGTTTTTATTTATTTATTTTTTGGACAAAAACGATTGTCTGTATAAGGATAGTGGAGAAAAGAAAATCAATGATAATGCTTTGGTCGCCCTGGCTCTGTTGATTGCCGAAAGTGATCCAAAAGAAAAAGATGTTTTGATAAAAATTGTGATGAATTTAATCAAATCCTGATATGAGCGCGCAAAAAAAAATAATTCTGGGATTTACCGGCCTTTTGGCCAGCGGCAAAGGCGCGGCGGCCAAGTATTTGGAAGCCAAGCACGGAGCCGCGACTTTTCGTTTTTCCAATATGCTCCGTGATATTTTAAATCGTGTCTATGTGCCGCAGGCGCGTGATAATATGATACGGCTGTCGGAATTTTTGCGTGGCGCTTACGGCGAAGACATTATGGCCAAAACAATGTTTAAAGATATTGCTAAAGATTCTGCCAAAGTTGTGGTGATTGAAGGTATCAGGCGGCTGGCTGACATTGAACAAAACACGCCGAACTTTGTTTTAGTGGAAATTTTTGCCGACCCGAAAATTCGTTATGAGCGATTGATTAAACGAGGTGAAAATCCCGATGATAATTCCAAGACCTATGAACAATTTTTAGCAGATCATAAACGTTCTACTGAGGTGAGCATTCTGGAAGTTATTAAACACGCGACAGAGAAAGTGGATAATAACGGTGATTTGGCCGATTTGCATAAACAATTAGACGAGTTGGTAAAAAAATATGCTCATTGATTTACACACCCATTCAACTTTTTCCGACGGGCTTTTGACAGTGGAGCAATTGGTGAAAAAGGCAAAACAGCGCGGGGTGAAAATGTTGGCTTTGACTGACCACGACACTGTTGGCGGCTGGGCGTTATTTGTCAAATTATGCGGTAAATATGGTATTATGGGAGTTCGGGGATTGGAAATGAGCACTGACTTGCACGGGTTGGAATTACATATTTTGGGGTATGAGCCGATTCAAAATTATCGACCGTTAGTTGAGCATTTGAAACAACAGCAAGCCAAGCGTATTGAACGCGCCAAAGTTGTACTGTCAAAACTTGAAAATTTGGGTTTGAATTTCAAACCAGATGTAGTGCGGCATCTTTTGCAACAACCAACCGTTGGCAAGCCGCAATTGGGTCGAGCGGTTTTGCATGAGAGGCACAATCGTTTGCTTTTGAAAAAACTTTTTAATTTTGACGGAAGTTTGTCGGATTTTATCAATAATTTTTTGGACAAGCCCGGGCAAGTCGGCTATGTTCATAAAAAACGGATTAACAGCGTTGCGGCCGTTCGTTTGATTAAGAAGTGCGGCGGTAAAGCTGTTTTGGCTCATCCTGATTTGGAACTGCCCACTGCGGATAAAGCCCGTCGGGTAATCAAAATTTTGGCGCGCGCCGGTTTGTGGGGAATGGAGAATCCGCATTATCAACCATCTCGCGCCAAATATCTTTTGCCTTTGGCAAAAAAATACAATTTGGTGATTACTTACGGGTCGGACACGCATGATGGAAAAAAAATGGGGATAAAAATCAATGAGTTAGAATTTAAAAAAATATATGCGGGCATATTTGAACATTGTTAAATCAATTTTGGAAAATGGAGAAAGAAAACCAAACCGCACCGGCGTGGACGCGTTAGCCGTGGCCGGTCGAATGTTTGAGCATGATATGTCCAAAGGATTCCCGCTTTTAACAACCAAAAAAATGCCTTTTAAAGTCGTAGCCGTTGAGTTGGAATTTTTTATTAAAGGCTTGACTGATAAAAATTGGTTGCAAGAAAGGAATAATCATATTTGGGATGAATGGGCCAGCCCGATGAAGGCGCCTTATGACCACACGCCGGAAGCAAAGGAAAAAATGAAAGCCGAGCGTGACTTGGGGCCGATTTACGGCTTTCAATGGCGCCATTTTAATGCTCAATATCAAAATTATGACAAGGATTATACCGGCCAAGGAGTTGATCAATTAAAAAAAATAATAGAGACACTAAAAATAAATCCTGACGACCGTCGGATGATTGTGAGCGCTTGGAATCCATCAATGATTGGGGAGATGGCTTTGCCGCCTTGTCATTATGCTTT
>DOQH01000025.1:8356-18729 GCA_003514455.1 Candidatus Magasanikiibacteriota bacterium | reverse complement strand
ACGATTTTATTAATGGCTGTCACGGTTGACGGTAAAATTGCCAAAACAACCGACCATTTAGCCAATTGGACGAGTAAAGCCGACAAGAAAATTTTTGTGGAAGAGACAAAAAAAGCCGGCGTGATTGTAATGGGCGAGACGACTTATAAAACTATTGGCCGACCCTTGCCAGGGCGGCTGAATGTGATAATGAGCCATACGCCGGACGCGAGCCAAAATCAGCCGGGGATTTTGGAATTTACCAACACTCCGCCGCGGGAATTGTTGCGGGACTTGGTCGACCGCGGTTTTAACGCGGTGATTTTGGGTGGCGGCGCCACTATCAACGGACTTTTTTTGCAAGAAGGATTGATTGATGAGGTTTGGCTGACTATTGAGCCTAAGATTTTCGGTGAAGGACTCTCGCTTTTTAAAGGCGCGGATGTGAATTTAGATTTGGAAATGATTGAGACCCGGCAATTAGACGCCAATGTGATTCAAGTGAGGTATAAAGTCAAAAAATAATATGTTTATAATGATTGACGGCATTGACGGTTCCGGAAAAAGTGTTCAATCGCAGTTGTTGATTGACCGTTTGAAAAAAGAAGGACGGTCTGTGGAAATTATAAGTTTTCCCCAATATGGCCAAAAAAGCGCCGGACCGGTGGAGGAATATCTGAATGGCGTTTATGGCACGGCTGAAGAAGTGGGCCCGTATCGCGCGTCCATTCTTTATGCTGTGGATCGCTTTGTCGCGGCTTTTAAAATCAGGAAATGGCTGGATGACAACAAAATTGTCATTGCCAATCGTTATGTGGCCTCCAATATGGGGCATCAGGGAGGAAAAATCAAAGACCCCGAAGCCAGAAAAAAGTTTTTTGCTTGGAATGATGATTTGGAATACAATATTTTTAGAATTCCGCGGCCGGATTTGAACATTATCTTGCATGTTCCGGCTGGCATCGCCCAAACCTTGGTGGATAAAAAAGGCCATCGCGAATATCTGGCCGGAGCCAAGCGCGATATTCATGAAGACGATTTACACCATTTGCAAAACGCGGAAGAGGCCTATTTGGAAATAGCACGAACTTTTCCCAATTTTGAGTTAGTGGAGTGCGTGGAAAATGGCGAGCTTTTGTCAATTGAAGCAATTCATAAAAAGGCCTGGGATGTTGTGCGCGGTCGCTTAAAATGATATAATACAATGGCCTGAAAAGGCCATTGTTAATTAAAATGACAATTTTTATGCTTATTCAACCCGTTGATATTTTAAAAAAGTCCTGGCAAATTTTCAAAGTTAATTGGCAGGAATTTACCAAAGTGACGGCCTGGCTTGTGGTATTGGCTGTTTTGTCAGCCCTGTTGTCATATTTTGACAAAGTCACTTTGTTCATGTTTGTAAGTTATACTTTTCCGATTTATTTGTTGATCAGCGCTTTGGTTTTTGTGTTTGGTTTGTGGGTGAATATCGTGCTCGCGCGTATGATTTGGAGTGCTTTGCATCAGTTGCCTTTGGAAAGGAGAAAATTGGCGCATGATTCTTGGCGCGACACAGTATCATATTTATGGGTATCAATTTTGGTGGGCGTGATTGTGACTGTTGGCACAATTTTATTTATCGTGCCAGGCGTGATTTTCGGTATTTGGTATTCTTTTGCCGCTTTGATTTTTGTATTGGAAGGAGTAAAGGGGTATGAGGCATTGAAAAAAAGTAAGATTTTGGTGCAAGGCAAATTTTGGCTGGTGGTGTGGCGCTGGGCCGTGCCGTTTTTTGTGTATAGCTTGATTTTGGTGGTGATTATTGGCCTACCGACATTGCTCGTGGGCGCTTTGACGCAATGGGACGCTTTTAAAGATTTTACGGCCAATAATCAACCATGGTGGTTTCAATTGATACAATCAGTAGTCACGGTTTTGACCCTTCCTTTGAGCACCGGGTTTGGCGTTGTGTTGTATAGCAGTTTGAAACAAGAAGCGAAGTAATATGTACACTCCGGTCATTGGCCTTGAAATTCACATTCAGCTCAAGACCAAGTCCAAAATGTTTTGCGGTTGTGAAAATCGCAATGAGACGGTTTATGGCGAGGTAGCGCCCAATACTTTTGTTTGCCCTGTTTGCACCGGCCAGCCGGGTGTTTTGCCAGTGGTGAATGAGCAGGCCTTGGAATGGGCTGTTAAAATGGGCAAGGCCTTGCATGGTAATTTTAATGCCACATCAAAATTTGACCGTAAACACTATTTTTATCCCGATTTGCCAAAGGGTTATCAAATTTCTCAATATGATGTTCCTGTAATGGAACAGGGATATTTGGAAATTGAAACGGTCGGCGCTAACCAACAGCCGGAGTTAAAAAAAATTGAATTGATACGGATGCATTTGGAAGAAGACGCGGCTAAAAATATTCATCAAGGTAAAAATACTTTGGTGGATTTTAATCGCGTTGGCGCGCCTTTGATTGAAATTGTCACTCAGCCGATTTTGGCCTCTCCCTCCGAGGCCAAGATATTTTTGCAAGAATTGCGTTTGCTCGCGCGTTATTTAAACATTTCCAACGCTGATATGGAAAAGGGTGAGTTGCGCTGTGACGCGAACATTTCTTTGCGGCCAGAGGGCGACACAAAATTTTATCCTAAAACAGAAATTAAAAATCTCAATTCTTTCAAAGCCGTGGAGCGAGCGTTGGAGTATGAAATTCAGAGGCAGACCAAATTGTGGAACAAGGGCAATCCGCCAAGTACTTTGTCCACTCGCGGTTGGGACGAAGTCAAACAGGTAACGGAAGAACAACGAGTGAAAGAAGAAGCGGAAGATTACCGCTATTTTCCCGAACCAGATTTGCCGGCATTTTCATTATCAGGAATTATTAAAAAAGTTTCTTTACCCGAATTGCCTCGAGCGCGCCGGGTGCGTTTTATGGAGGAGTATGGCTTGTCGCGGGCTGACGCCAAAATTTTGACCGATGACCTGGCTTGGGCGAATTTTACCGAGCAAGTGTTTGCCGAGGCCTGGGCTTGGCTCAACAGTTTGCCGGAAATGGATGGCCAGACAGAAGAGGAAATCATTAAGAAAAATCGCGCTAAGCTCGGGCGATTGGCTGGCGGCTGGCTTACATCCAAGCTTATGGGATTAATGGCCGAGGAAAAAATTGATATACGGATTTTGAAAATCACTCCGGAAAATTTCGCTGAATTTTTATCTTTGATTTATTTGAATAAAATAAACAGCGCCAAAGCGTTGGAGCTGTTGAAAGAAATGCTCGCGGCCGGTGAAGACCCGACGCAGATTATGGAAGAAAAACAACTGGGGCAGGTGACTGATGAAAATACTTTGGAAAAGGCCGTAATTACTGTTTTGCGCCTGAATCCGGAACAAGTAAAACAGTATCAATCAGGCAAGACGGTTTTGATTCAATTTTTAATTGGCAAGGTAATGAAAGAAACCGAAGGCAAGGTTGATCCTCAAGCAGTGAAAAAATTATTGGAGGGAAAATTAAAATTTTAATTATGCCTTTTAAACCCAGTCACCTTGATGATATTGATGATTTGGATAATTTGTCGGAAAAAGAGCTGAAATTCGGCTACTGGTTTACAACTCATCGCGTGAAAATTTATCAAGGTTTTTTGATCGCGTTGGTTGTTTTTGATGTTTTGCTTGGCGGTTACAATTTGTTTCGCTGGGGCGAATATGCAACAGTTGGATTTTGGGCAGATCAACGGTTAAGGCAGGAAATCGCGCGGCCGCTGATCAATTACACTCTTTTGAAAGAACATTTTAGCGCTAAACCAATGTCGGTGACAGCGAATTATTTTTTCCCGGGCGCTGTTAAAGCCGATGCCGCGGCTATGGTGAAAAACCCCAATGCTGATTTTTTGGTTTTGTTTGATTATCGTTTTTTGGTTGGTGGCGCCCCAACCCAATGGCGCAAAGGATTTTTACTGCCGGGAGAAGAAAAGCCAATAGTGGAATTTGGCATTGAAAATGGCGCTTTGGCCAATAGCGCTGTTTTGGATTTGCAAAATTTGTCTTGGCAGAGAATTTCCAACCATCAAGTGAAGAATTTGGCTAATTTTATGGCCGAGCGGTTGAATTTTGCAACTGCCGAGGTAAAAACAGAATCAGGCGCATTGGCCAATCAAGATCAATTGTCTTTTGATTTTAGTAATCAATCAAATTTTAATTATTATCAAGCGAGGTTTTTGATTTTATTGGATTCTAATGGCAATTTATCCGGTATTGAGCAGGTGGTGTTTGATCAGTTTTTGGCAGGCGAAAAGAAAAAAGTGGAATTAGCGATTTTTAACAATCGTTCAGCCATCACCAGCGTGAGCGTCCGGCCGGATATTAATATCTTTGACGCCAAAGTGTATATAAAATGATATGCCCAAGGGCAATTTGAGTAATTTTATTTCTCCTTGGCGCAATTTTGATTGGTGGCTCGCTGCCGCCGTTTTTGTTTTGACTTTGTTTGGTCTGTCCGCTTTGTACAGCGTGGATTTGGGTAGAGTTGATTCCGGTTTGTTGGATTTTAAAAAGCAATTGGTATTTTTTTCAATCGGCATTTTTTTAATGTTTTTTATCGGACGATTTAATTATGTTTTTTGGAGGTCTTTAAGTCGGCCTTTTTATATTTTTAATCTTTTGCTTTTGGTGGCTGTGCTTTTTTTTGGCGTGATTGTGCGCGGAACAAGAGGATGGTTTTATGTTTTTGGTTTATCTTTTCAGCCGGTGGAATTGATGAAATTGAGCTTGATTTTGCTTTTGGCTTTGTTTATTTCCCGACGCACGGACCGTTTTAAAAGTTTTGAATTTATTTTAGGTAGCGCTATTTTGACAATTACGCCCGTGATTTTGGTAATTCTTCAGCCGGATTTCGGTTCGGCATTGCTTTTATTCGCCACTTGGTTTATTTTAATTTTGGCCAGCGGCCTGCGTCGCAGTCATTTGCTGATTTTATTTTTATCGTTTGTTTTTATTTTTTTTATTGGTTGGTTTGGTTTTTTTAAAGATTATCAAAAAGAAAGATTTTTGACTTTTTTAGACCCTTCGCGCGATCCCTTGCATCGCGGTTATAACATTACACAATCAATTATCGCGGTTGGCTCGGGTCAGTGGTTGGGCCGCGGGCTGGGTTATGGCTCGCAAAGCCAGTTGCGTTTTCTTCCGGAAACCAAAACTGATTTTATTTTCGCCGTAATTGCAGAGGAGCTTGGTTTTGTCGGCGCCGGTCTTGTTTTGATTTTATTTTTACTGCTGTTTTATCGTTTGCTGAAGATTGCCGCGAGCGCTCGCGATGATTTCGGTCTTTTTACCGTGTTGGGAGTTTTGGCTATTTTTGTTTTGCAATTTACAATCAATGTAGGAATGAACATTGGACTTTTGCCGGTCACCGGCATTACTTTGCCATTTTTAAGTGCTGGCGGCTCGTCTCTGGTGGTGAATTTTTTGCTAATTGGTGTTGTGCAATCAATTGCCAGAGCCAGAAGTGTCAGTGGTTGACTTTTTTTCAGTTTCATGATTATATATAGATAACAAAGGAGGTGCAAGATGCAAGCGCGAGTGGTTGACCGCAAGCTTGAGCCACTTTTCAAGAAGCTCATGTTGGAGCACAAATACTATGAAGCTGCCAGATTTGCCTACGCCTTGGCTGTGAGTCATCGGTCGCGGCGCAATCATCTTGATGCGCGCAAGTGGGGAAAAGCTTGTCTTCAATTGCTGGGGGTTTGTTCAGTGTCACTAAGCGACTGGGAACGCGACACGACCCCGATCGTTCTCGGTGGTATCAATGTGCCGGCTCCGATTTACCCGGATCTGGTCAAGAAAAACCTTTGGTGGCTCTTAACTAACAAGGATGGAAAATCGCTTTAACGCCTCCCGGCAACTCTGGGAGGATTTTTTTGTTGACAGCAACTTGGTGATTTTGTATAATTGAAATGTATGAATCCAACTCCATCTTCTTTTTTTGAAGAAGGTTTAAAACTTATCAGCTTTTGTCCATTATGCCAAGCCAAACAAGGCGCGATGGAAGCAAGTACAGTTGAAGAAACAGCTGATAATCATTTGGTGCATCTGCATTGTAGGCAGTGCCAGGCCGCGATTTTGGCTTTAGTAACAGTCACACCAATGGGATTGAGCTCGGTCGGAATGATTACGGACTTATCTGTGGCTGACGCGCGCAGATTTAAAGAATCAGAACCGATTGATTTTGATGAAGTAATCGCACTTAATTTGAATTTGAAAAATAACTCATTATTTTACCAAACACTGATTGGGGTTTAAAGGGGTTGACAAAAAATGGGCTTTGGTTTAAAATGCTTCATATACTCTTAATACTCTTAGTATTTTTTTTATGTCCAATTTGAGCTTAAAAGGAGAACTTCGCGTAAAAGCCGCAAAGGAGTTGCGAAAGGAAAGTAAAATCCCGGCAGTGCTTTACGGTCATGGCGTTAAAAATGTCAATTTGTCCGTAAATTATCGTGAGTTTGAAAAGGCCTATCAGGCGGGCGGTGGTAAGGGGCTTTTGGAATTGACAATTGATAGTAACAAGCCAATCAATGTTTTGGTGCAAGATTGGCAAATTAATCCCATCACCAGTGTTTTTACTCATGTGGATTTTCGTCAAGTAAAAATGGATGAAAAGATTAAGACAGATGTGAATTTGAAATTTATTGGAGAATCGCCCGCAGTAAAAGAATTGGGTGGTATTTTTGTTAAAAATTTCAACAGTATTCCAGTGGAATGTTTGCCAAAAGATTTGGTGTCGGAAATTACAGTGGACATTGTCTCTCTTAAAGAATTTGGTAATGTCATTCATATTAGCGACATTGTGGCGCCGGCCGGCATTAAAATTTTGGCTCACGATGAAGATGTGATTGCCACAGTGACGCCGCCTCGCGTTGAAGAAGAAGCCGCGCCAATAGCCGCCGCAGTTGATTTAAGCCAGATCAAGACAGAGTCGGAAGAAAAGAAAGAAAAGAAGGCGACTGAAGATGCTGGAAAAGCCAAAGTTGAAGAAACAGCCAAAAAAGAAAAGAAGTAAAAATATGTTCGGGGGGATTTTGGGCAAAAAGTTTTTCAGAAAATTTTCAAAACAACGCCGTCATATTTTTGCGGCGTTGTTTGTTATTGTGTTGGGGCTTTTGATTTGGTCAGGATTTTTATGGTGGCGGTTGTTTATTGCCGAGCCGAAATACGCGACAGAATCCGCATCTGGTGGGGAGACGGCTGTGGAGAACGCGTCTACATCCACTTTGGCGCAAAGGTCGATTGATGGCGTGATGATGCCAGTTGAGCAAGCTACTTCCAGTTTGTTTGCCGTGATGATTGATAATTTTCTCGAGTCTAGGCCGCCAGCCAATTTATCGCAGGCCTCGCTTGTGTGGGAGGCACCGGTAGAGGCCGGATTGACCCGTTTGCTCACGGTTTATCCAATGAGTACGCAGTTGTCGCGTATTGGTCCGATTCGTAGCGCCAGACCATATTTTCTTGATTGGGCCAAAGAATTGAACGCGTTGTATTTGCATGTTGGGGGATCTGATCAGGCCTTGGCCGACATTAAAAGTAAAGATATTTTTGATTTGAATGAATTCTATCGCGGTTGGTATTTTTGGCGCGATAGGGCGCGAGCCAGGCCGTATAATGTGTACACATCTTCTGAATTGGTGAACGCGGCGTTTATAAAAGAAGGCGCAAGTCAGGATTTTGCGCCAAAAGATTTAGCCGGCTGGATTTATCGTCCTGAAAACAGTGAAGCCAAGATTTACGGTCGGTTTGGTAAGGGGCTTTTCATTGATTTCGGCCCGATGAAAGTGGAATGGAAGTATAATTGGGAGAAAAAGGTGTATGAAAAATACGAAGATGATGTTTTGCAAAAAGACGAGTCAGGCGCGGTGATTGCGGCAAAAAATGTAGCATTGCAGATTACCTCCATTGAAATTTTGGACGAAGTTGGACGTCGGCAAATTAAAACCATTGGCTCTGGCAAGGCAGTTGTTTTAACTTACGGTTTGGCCATTGATGGCATGTGGCAAAAAAAAGACGCGGACAGTCGCACGCGTTTTTTCGGGCCGGATACCAAGGAAGTTGTTTTTGACCCTGGCACCACTTGGATTGAGGTGATTGGCAATACTTACAGCTACGAAATTACAGCCGGCAGTCAATAATCACCAGTCGTTTTTTCCCAGCGTAGTCGTTTTTGATTTTTACCTCTGCCAATGGGAGGTATTTTTTTATTAGTATGATAATGGCACGTGCTTGCGATGGATCAATTTCAAAAAAAAGTGTGATGTTGATTTTTGATAAGACAGAAATTTGTTTGAGCAATTGTTCATACAAGGCCAAGCCGGATTTGTCAGCAACCAATGCCAAGCGCGGCTCATGCTGTATGGAAGTGGATGCTCGGTATTGTTTAGTTGTAAGATAAGGGAGGTTGGCTGTTATGATTATTTTGTTTTTTTTTGAATATTGCGTTAATTGGCTCATCATCGGCTCAAGCAAATTACCGTGCAAGAATTTTATTTTTACATTGTGTTTTTTAGCGTTGCGTTTGGCCGTAGCAATGGCGCCGGGCGAAATATCAATGGCAAAACATTTAATTGTTGCCGTGTTTTTTATTGTTTTTAATATGGCAATGGGGATACAGCCAGAGCCGGTGCCTACATCAATCAAAATTATTTTTAATCGGTCAATTTTTTTAACAACTTCTTCAACCATCAATTCTGTTTCCGGCCGCGGTATTAAAACATTTTTATTGATTTCAAAATCTAGACCGTAAAATTCTTTATGGCCGATAAGATAGGCGATTGGTTCGCCTTTTGCGCGCCGCGCTATCAGTTTTTTAAAATGAGAAATTTGTTTTGCGGTCGGCGCAAATTCCGGATGCGCAAATAAAAATTCTTTTGGTTTTTTTATCACAAAAGACAAAAGAACCTCGGAGTCCAGAACAGGCGAATCCGAGGAGCGCAGTTTTTTTATTGATGGGGAAAGAATGGATTGGATTGAAAGCATATTTTAGCGGGCGGAGGCAATGTGATTTTCTGAAGCGAGAATATGTTTGAGCCAGACCGAGGCATCCCGCTATGGCTAAGGCCGGGGGATGCCGAGGTCGGTGGCCTGAAAGGCCAGGCGAGTTTATTTGAGCTAAGAAAATCACTTGCCGAGCCCGCGTTCAGCTTTTCTTAGCGCCTCAATAATCTCATCAATTTCGCCATTCATAATTTTAGGCAGATTGTGCCAGTTTTGTTTGATGCGATGGTCGGTCAAGCGATCTTGCGGAAAATTGTAAGTGCGGATTTTTTCACTGCGGTCGCCTGTGCCGATTTGTGACAGCCGCTGTTCTGACAATTCTTGACGGCGTTTTTCTTCCTGCATCTGATACAGCCGACTACGCAAGACCTGCATGGCTTGTGCGCGATTTTGCTGTTGACTGCGCTCGTCTTGGCAAGATACCACGAGGCCGGAAGGCAAGTGAGTGATGCGGATGGCGCTATAGGTGGTGTTGACTGATTGCCCACCATGCCCGCCGGCAGTGGATGTTTCAATTTTTAGATCCTTTGGCTCAATTTTCAAATCAACTTCTTCCACTTCAGGTAAAATGGCCACAGTGGATGTGGATGTGTGAATGCGGCCGCTTTTTTCAGTTTCCGGCACTCTTTGCACGCGGTGCACTCCGCTTTCGTATTTTAGAAATTTAAAAACACCTTTTCCAATAATGGAAAAAATCACTTCTTTAAATCCTCCAATACCAATGCGATTGCTGGAAATCATGTGTGTCTTCCAGTTGTGTTTTTCAGCAAAGAGAGAATAGAGCCGAAACAATTCAGCGGCAAACAAAGCCGACTCGTCTCCGCCTGCTCCCGCTCGTATTTCCACAATCACATCTTTTTTATCCAATGGATCCTGAGGGTTAAGTATTTCGTCCAGTTCGTTTGTCAATTTTGTTTTTTTATCAGTCAAAGCCGCGATTTCTGTTTCAATTGTTTTCACCAATTCGGCATCCGACTCATCTTTCAACATTTTTTTTGTTTCTTCAATTTCTTTGGTAATTTTTTCCAATTCATCAGCTCGGTTAATCGCTTCTTTCAATTCATTGAAGTCGCGCGATTTTTTTTTGAATTTCGCAACATCATTAATAATTATCGGATTTTGCAGTTCGGCGTTCAATTCATTGTATTTTTGTCTGATGATTTTTAAATCCATACTTATATCTATTAAAAAACAATCCTAATAATGGATTGTTTTTTATTTATTAAAATAGTTACGCTTCCGAGCCCTTTGGTTCAGCTTTCTTTTTGGCACTGCGAACAGCTCTTTTTACTTTTTTGCCTTTGCTCTTTTTGGCCGCATCTTCTTGTTTGGCAGCTTTTTCGCGGAATTTTTCCACGCGGCGGGCAGTATC
>DOQH01000025.1:0-8299 GCA_003514455.1 Candidatus Magasanikiibacteriota bacterium | reverse complement strand
TTCTGTGATTGCCACTCCGCATTCGGCGCATTTCAGACCCATGCTTGTAACATCAAACATTTGTCTTGGAGGACGAGGTGCAAAAGAGTCGTTATATGACATAAAGCACTTCTTTATCCCGTATACGAAGTCACGGGACACTAATTTTTCTCACCGACTTCGGGTGAGGGTAAAACACTAAGCTTTGGGCTAACCTCGGCCTCATTTTTACCTTTGTGTAAAGTACGACCTTACCGCAAAGGGTAATTAACTTTAACTGATTGTATTATAGCACAAAGGCGAATTTTTGTCAACGATCATCACCATCTCCGCCTATTTTCCCTCGTTCTAACCGGCTCAATAATTTTTTTAAATTGGTGTCGGCAATATCATCCAAAGACAGGTCAAATTCCGTGGCGAGCTGGGAGAGATACCATAATACATCACCCAGTTCTTTTTTAAGNNGTCGTCTTGAGCAACTAGGTCTTTGAAAATAGGGAGGGTGCATGTGAGACAAAGTCCACAGGTAGAGGTGTTCCGCGGGCACTGGGAGGAGTGCCTAAAACACCTCGATACGAGGATCACCGTTAAGGCTCCCAGGGGTCTGCCTGGTGCGGCGCAAGCCAGAAAACCTCTGGCTGATTTCTGTGGAGTCAAAATACCTTCTGTGACTCGTTGGTTCAGTGGCGCTATATTGCCTAATGGTACACAGCTCATCAAGTTGCTCTGTTACCTGGATTTGATGGGCTACAAGGTGATCGAATTGGAAAGGATGCAACCTGGTCGGCGCGGTTTTGCCGAACTGATCGGGTTTGGACTTCTTTCCATTGAACAGGCCGCTGAACTGATCGGCTATGCCAACACGGCAACCCTCTATCAAGTCCTGCATGGTCGTCAGAATTCTGATGAGGAAAAGGACCAGAAAATGTGGGACATTTGGAAAGAGAAAAGTCGTGAGCTGGAGCTACGGAAGGCAGAAGCGCGAAAGCAGAATGGCTCGGAATCTTTGCCTGTGGTTGATCAGGGGGCTGAGAAAAGCAGTCCTGTACTGGCAACTTCCGGCAGAATTTCACGTCATACAGCCGCGATCATAGTTGCGGTTGGTCTGCAAAGTTTGTTGGAGGAAGATCTTTTCGAGGATTTTTCCGAAAACGACTGCGCGGAACTGCGCCAGACAGCTTACAAGTTGCTGGGTCTTCTGATGAAATTCAGCGGTCTGGGTTCGTGGCTCGCCACATTACCTGGAAAAGGAGGTGGTTGATGGCAAGCCAAAGCTACCACATGGTCGTTGAGAAGATCATTCTTAACGGCCGGCACGGCCCTTACGCCGTAGCCAGTTCCAAGGACTTGGGCTGTGTGACTTTTTCGCTGGATCGAGAGGTCTGGCAAGAGAGTGACCATCCTGAGCCCGGAATGTTCGTAGTGCTGTCTCAAATTCGGAAGAAGCGCGCCGGGTGGCGCGCACAGAGTGGGCGGTTTCTCAAACCGTCTGACGAGCAACAACAAGCAACAGAGGAAAGAGCATGAAGGTCAAGATTTCAGATCTGAAAAAAATATTGTTCGTACGCATTGGTCTTAACCAGGATCACGCGCTTCAGCTTGCTGATTTGGTCGAGAACGGCGTCGAGCTGTCCCCGATCAAAATCACCAAGGACGGCGTAGTGGTGGACGGCCGTCACCGCATCGAGGCGCACGAACTCTGCCAGAAGACCGAAATCGAGGCCGAGATCGTCGAGGTCGTGGGAGGGGAGGCCGGTCTGCTCGCTGCCGGATTCAAGTACAACTTCGGCGGCTCGCTTCCTCCAACCACCGCGGACACAGAGCACACGATCCAGCTCTTGCTGGATTGTGGCGCTAGCAAGAAGGCTGTTGCCGACATGCTCGGGCTTCCGGTCAGCTTGACTCGCAAGTACATCGCGCAGATCGAGAGCAAGATCAAGCGGCAAAAGCTCCAGCGCGCCGTGACGGCCGTCACCGAGGGTGGGCTCACTGCCGCTCAGGCAGCCGAGAAGCATGGAGTGGAGCCGGAGTCGCTCAAGGAGACCCTCTCTGGGCATCGCAAGAAGGCCAAGCGGGAGGGCATCGAAGAGATCCAGCATTCTCTCACCACGACCCACAAGTCGTTGAGTCAGAAGAACGCCGCGCTTATCCGGGATTTGCTCATCAAGTTCGAGGACGGCGATGTGACCGCCAAGCAGGTCCGCGAGGTCCTCGTCCACATCGAAGGACTTCAGAAGAGGTCCGCGAGCTCGGTGGCTGATTGGAGGAAGCGGTTCGAGGCCAAGCTCGGCGGCGGCAAGGGCAGCAAGGAGGTAAAGAAGGCGTAGACCTTCTTCTCAACAACAACTAAACGCAGGCCGGGGCAGTGCACTTTGTGCGCGCCTCGGCCTCTTTTTTATTCTTGACAGAATCTGACCAGTGTGGTATAAAATAAAGTCGGTCTATGGCAGGTGTCCTTAGCCACAATAACGCGCGTACAAGGAGGAATATCATGTTGCGCTTCATTTTGACACTTTCGGTCGCGGTTCTTTTCTTGTTCGTGGGCGCTTGTGCTCACACCAGCGGCACGGGTACGAAAATTGTTCCCGCGTCAGTGCCAGAATCTCCGCACATTGATTCCTGGGGTTATAATGGTGACATATTTACCGTTTGTCTTGGCGAGCCTGAGGTTTATCAGCAAGGCAGGACTTGGGCCGGACTTTTTTTGCTGGAGAGCCGCTCGGTAAGTGGTTGCCGGCCGCCACGGATTGTCTTGCTTAGTCGCGCAGAAGGCGCGGTTGATCCAATTGCCATGATATTAGCCGAATCTCGCGAGGCAGGTTACACTGTCTACGCCGTGCCGACGAGCGTCGCCAAGATTTTTCATACCATCATACTGCGTGATGACGGCAGTATGNNAATCCGGACGCGTTTTTTTATATTTAACTCCTTGACTTATTTGCTGTAATTTGCTAAATTATAAACATTATCGGAATCATTGTAATCCGATATTCTCTGCCATGCGAGTGGTCATGACAACTGTTCTTTTGACAGGAGGAAAGATACATGAGTATTGGGATGTCTTTTGGTCATCGGATTCGCCATACGCAGCGGTTAAGGCAATCGTTGCGGCTGTCTCAGGCGCAGCGGCTCCAGATTCAGGAGCACGCTTTCACTCTACGACTAGCTCTCATTCACGAGCTTCGCGACGAGCGGTACGAGCCGAAGGCAATTTGCCCCGCATGTTCGCGAGAGTTGACTCCAATGGAGATCATTCGCGGGTTCAACCAAGATCCCAATGACTTCACCACTTGTTGTTCAGCCTGTAGTCGCCGTTTCGAGCCCACGTTGGTGTGTTTTGGCGACGGAACGTATATTGAGCTCCCTTTCTACTGCGACTGCCAAACTCTGGCGCAGTTGCAGGGGAAGGAGACGCTTCAGCCAGAGCGATTCGCAATGGAATACCCCGCGATCTACCGTTCAGCGATTGTGCATCACGGCGGTATTCGGCAGGCGTTCGCGAAGGTTGGAATCCAGTACGCTTTTGAGGAGATCAGCGACTGGAAGAACAAGATCCGTTCGTTTCTCGGTCGTCTTCCAGACACCATCATCGCCGAGTGCGTGGGCACGCCCGTCGCCACCATCAGGGCGATTCGTCGGAAGCTTGGCGTGTCGCGCTGTACTCAGAGCAAGATGCTCGTCGAGGCTGGCATTGAAAAGTAGGTTTGACTTTCCCGTCCCATTTTGTTACCCTAACAGTAGGAGGTACAAACAATGAATGGAGATGGAAGACCGCCCAAAAAAAAGTGGCCAAAGTACACAGGACAACCTTCCTCGTCTCCTCAACACTACCAGGGTCCACCAATTCCGCGTCCATCATATGGATATGGCGCTCCGCCTGGAATGCACTTGGATGTGAAGCAAGTGCAGCAGCTCGTCATGACTCCGCGCCTTCGGACTCGTGACTTGTCTACCGAGGAACTTGCGGCAACACGCTGTATTCACGGTGAGTGACTCTGCTTCACAAAAAATCCATCATCAACCTGACACCGACTCCTGCCGGAACAAAACCCTCCCATCTATGAGAGCCTCAACCGGCTCTCTCTTTTTTAAAAATTTTGACGCTTTTTTTATTATTTGATACAATTTTATACTATGAGACGCGACATTGACCGTGATACGAGTAATGTTAATTTTAAAGCTCCTGAACAAACAGGGAGAGATTTTGATAATGTTTCTCCATTGGAGATATTTCGTGAGGTCAGCGCCGCCGGTTCCGAGGATATGGCGGCTTTGGATGAATTAGATCACAACATTGGACAGCTTCCACCCGAACCTTTGAAAGCTGCGGAAGCAATTCGTTCGCATCTCATTAAAGAGGGTTATGAATATGGCAATTCTTTTCGACTTCAGGACATGCTTAAAAAGAAGCAAGGCAATTGTCTTGGGTTGGCTTGTCTGATTGGTGGTCTTTTGGAACGTCGAGGATTTCATCCGGAATATAATTTGTTACTCGGCCCAAAAGATTATGCTTATTCTCGGGAAGTGGAATTATTTGAAGAATTTGTTCAAGGAGACCATTTTGATTTTGACAATCCAATTCGTCCTCTTGTGTCAGAGGAAATTAATGATTTCACTTTTGTTGCGTTGGAACATCCGATATTGGTGTTAAATGGGAAACAGTTTGAGACGACTGATCTTGTGCCGGAATCGGAATTTGAAAATACGAAACCTTTTGAAATAAAATCAGAGCGTTCAACAAAAATAAGTTATGCTGAACTGGCAAGCAATGTTTTGGTAAGTCGTGCCGTGAGCGAATTGTTTGATAATCCAAAACCAAATTATGCCCTAGCCCGTAAATTGCTTGCTGAAGCAATCCGTCGTTGGCCTAATAATCGGGAGGCGTATGCGAAAATACGCAATTTAGCCAATAATTTTTTTGATGACGAACAGGAAGAAACATCTAGAAAAAAATATTTGGCGTTGGGTGGAGATGATTCTCGATTTTTTGATGAAAAATATAGCATAACACACGATCCGTCCGATTTGGATAAAGTGCTGGAACGGCATCCTTCTTACATCGAAGCGTATGTTGACAAAGAAGTATATAACGAAACAAACCATCGTAATGCTCGATTTGCTTTTGCGGTCGCGGCGCAGTGCGTAGCACGTTCGCAAACGTTAGATTTAGGAAAATTTTATGTTTACAATAGTAAAAAATTTGCTAAATTGTTTGGCAAGGAAGATGTGGTTCGTTTTATTGTTAGTGCTGCGGAAGATTTTAAAGATTTTTTTAGCTATAATATAGCATTATATGAATTAACAGGCGATAAAAAATATCTCACGAAGATTAAACAGGATGGTTTAATAACATGTCCATTTCAAGAAGCATTTTTTTATTATACTCTTGAACATATGAATGGAAAGTTGCCAAAACAATATCAAGAAAAATATCGGGCGTTCCTTGAACAATATGGCAATCGTCGGACGTTTAATGAACAGTGGACTGTGTGAATCATCAAATCAGATGAATATCCTGGATTAAATTAGCGCCTCTTGACAAAAGGCGTTTTTTGTGCTATAATTTTAAGTTAAAATTGTTCTTTAAAAAGTGGATTTATCTTGGCTTTCTTTTGGCTTGATTTAGCGAAAAATAAGTCAAAAGAAGGCCAAGGATAACTCGTATGGTCAATTGTGTGTTTGTCTGTTATTGGCAGTAATATGTTCGGCAATGGTGTCGGATGTAAAGTCATTTGACAGCAGATGCAGGAGGAAAGTTCGATGAGTAAGATGACTTTGTCACAACTGGATGAGCTTCGTGACCAGATGAAGGCAGGTCGTGTGACGCGGGAGAACATGCAGGCCTTTCTGCGCAACCCGAATCGCTTTTTTTCTTCCGGTCTTTTACCAACCTCCTACGATCAGTCCATTGGTCTCGTTGCGCTCATCGAGCGCGCGGCCGGACCGAGCAATCTCAAGAATATCAACCGCGACATCACGCAGGAGCGTTTCAAGCTCGCTGGCAGTTGTGTAAGGACGGTGAATCTACGAGTTGAGCCGTACCTCAACTTCGAGACGAGCGAGCAGGCAGCTTTGCGTCTGGTAGCGGCCGGCCGCACTCTAGCGAACACCGGCGATCTCGCCGGCTTCTTGCATGACCATCCAGAGGAAGTGGAAAAGTGGAAGTGGGTTCTCGTGATCAGCGAGGATTCTCGGTGGGCGCGTTCAGACGTACCTATCTATGTGCCTTTTGCCAGTGTGCGCGGCGAAGCTCGTTTTTTCCTCCTTCACCGTTTCCGCTATCATCTCTTTTCTACTGGCGGTGTCCTCGTCTGCGACTAGAATACTTAAACTTCAAAACTCTAACCCTTCGACTCGGTCGGAGGCCTGCCCCCTAGACAATATCTTTTGTCTCGGGGGATTTTTTTATCTTTTTAAGTAAAAAGTTCTTTTGCTTGACACAAATTCAGATTTACTTTATACTAACATCACTTAATTAACCCCTATCCTTTCCAGTCAAATTCTTTGGCTCCTCGGTTGCTGGATTCCCGCTTTCGCGGGAATGACAAATAACCGCCCAAAGAAGGGAAAGGTGGCCGCCCCGCCATAAAGGCGCGGGCTTAAAAGGAGAAAATATCTATGTTAAAAATCCCCGATGTCCTTGACTTGCTCAAGGCCGGCGCCCACTTTGGGCACAAGATTTCCAAATGGCACCCTAAAATGGCGCCTTTTATATTCACCGAACGCAATCAGGTGCATATTATCAATTTGGAGGAAACGCAGAAAAAATTGCAGGAGGCCTTGAATTTTTTGCGCCAATCAGCAGCGCAGAATAAAATTATTTTGTTTGTCGGCACCAAAGATCAGGCGCAGGAAATTATTACTCGCCATGCCAAAGACGCCGGCGTGCCTTTCGTGACCAATCGCTGGCTCGGCGGTTTGCTCACTAATTTTCAGGAGATTCATATCTTGATTAAAAAGTTTCGTCGTTTAAAAACGGAACGCGACACCGGCGAATTGGGCAAATATACCAAAAAGGAACAAATACACATTGGCAAAGAAATTGAAAAAATGGAAAAATATCTTTCCGGAATTGAATCGTTGGAACGCCGACCCGATGTTATTTTTATTATTGATTTGAAAAAAGAAAAAACCGCGTTGAACGAGGCCTTGCTTTGCAAAACAAAAATTGTGGCGCTGTGCGATACCAATGTGAATCCTGATAAAATTGATTACCCGATTCCTTCCAATGACGATGCGATAAAAACAATTGAACTCATTACAGGATTGGCGGCTGAAGCTGTGAAAGAAGGCAAGAATCAGGCCGCTTCTGTTGTTGCCGCGCCGACAGTGTCAGTCCCCGTTTAAAATAATTATTTTTATGATAGATACCCAATCCATTCTTAAAGTGAGGGAAATGACCGGAGCCGGTATGGTTGATGTGAAAGCCGCACTGGAAGAATCCGGCGGAGATATTGAAAAAGCAGTGGAGATTTTGCGTAAAAACGGCACGATCAAAGCCGCGTCCAAGAGCGAGCGGCAGACCAAAGAGGGTTTGATTCATTCCTACATTCATTCCAGCGGCAAAGTTGGAGCATTGATTGAAGTGCAGTGCGAAACGGATTTTGTTGCTCGTAATCAGGCCTTTCAGAATTTAGTGCATGATTTGGCCATGCAGGTGGTGGCGGGAAATCCTTTATATTTGTCTTCCGCGGATATTCCGGCAGTTGACGTGGAAAAAGAAAAATCATTGCAAAAAGAAATTCTAAAAGCCGAAGGCAAGCCCGAAGCCATGATTGAAAAGATTCTTGAAGGCAAGATGCAGAAATTTTACAGCGATGTATGCTTATTGAATCAAGTTTTTATCAAAGATGATAAAATCACCATCAATCAGCTGATTCAGCAATCAATCGCTACAATTGGCGAGAATATTCAGGTGAAGCGGTTTGTGAGATTCGCGTTGTAAGTGGAAATTATCAGGCCGGGGCAATAGTTGCTCCGGTCTTTTGTTTGTGGTAAAATGAAGTATAGATTTTAACTTTAAATAACACATATGAATATCGCGATCAACGGCTTTGGCCGCATTGGCCGAGCGGCTTTTAAAGCAGGATTTGGCCAGGCGAAAATTAAAATTGTTGGCGTCAATGATTTAACCGACACAAAAACACTGGCGCATCTTTTACAGCACGACACGGCGTATCATAAGTGGGAGCATGAAGTAAAGTATGATGAGAAAAATTTGATTGTAGACGGGCAGAAAATCCCTGTGTTTGCGGAAAAAGATCCGTCAGTTTTGCCTTGGGGTAAATTATCAGTGGATGTGGTGATTGAAAGCACCGGG
>DOQH01000044.1 GCA_003514455.1 Candidatus Magasanikiibacteriota bacterium | reverse complement strand
GGCGTTTTTTCAGAATGAATTCCAACGCCAGGCCCAATAGTGGCCTCGGCCAGCCAACCTAAGCCCAAAGACGCGCCGACGCCGGCGCCAATAGCCGCCGCTGTTTGTATTAATAATTTTCTCTTGTCTTTTTTAATTTTATCCTCAAAAATTTTATGATATTTCTCTGTCAAGATATTCAAAGCGTCAAATTTTTCATTTGCTAAAGCAATGCCTGTTTCACTTCGCGCTTCTTCGGTTCTCGCGCCGGTTTCTTTGGCAATGCGTCCTGATAAAAAAGAACCAACTGCTTTACTGATTCCTTGGCCAAAAAGAGCGCCGGCCAAGCCGCGAGCAAAACGAATACCGGCAGTGGCAGCCACCGCGCTCACACCAATGGCGCCGCCGGCAACCAAAGTACCGGTCAACACAGTAGTAGTAATCAACAACCGCGCGGGCAAAGGCAATTTTACCCAAGCGTCAAAACCGCGGCGCAACAATCCTTTTTCCATTNNTAATTCCCGCGCTTTTTCCTGATACAAGGACCTGGCGTAATTGATTTTGGCTTGCAGATATTTTTCACGCGCGGCAATAATTTCTTGACGAGCTTCTTCATTCAATCCAGCCATCGCCGCCTCTTGCCCGCCCTTGAATAAACCACGCACACCCTTGCGCAATCTGCTAATTAAACTTGGTTTTCCTTTGAAGCGCAAAAAATCCTGATATGTTTCAATGTATTCTTGTCGTTCGGCGTCCAGAGTATTTTTAGCAGTCGCGACATCTATAATTTCTTCGGCTGTTTCCGGCGCGGAGGCGACGGTCTCGGTTGAAGCCGCTGGTGGCAAAGGAACGGTGGCATGAGTTTCCACAGCTGATGAACGCGGAGCTTCTGTTGGCGCTGTTTCCGCCACTAACTCTATTTCCTCTTCTGGAAATTTACGCCCGGCCACGCCTTCAATTTCATAAAAATTAACGCCGGAAACCAACTCGCCGCCAATTATCCGGCTCTTGCCAAAACGAATGCCTGTCAATTTAGAACTATCTTTTAGTTTTACCAAATCACCAACTTTAAATTTAGGATTTTCCAATTCAATTCGCGGCTGTTTTAACGAGTCAATTATTCCAGCTGGCGCAAATGATTCTGCAGACGCTTCGGGCGCGGCCGGCGCNNCCGAGTTTTTCCAACAAATCACCCAAACTGATTCCAGCTGCTTTACCGCGTTCTTTTTTAATCATGCTTTCGCGCACCCATTCGCCTTCTCCAATAGTATCAGCCATTTCTTTGGTAATTTTTTGTCGCGCTCCCACGGCCAAAAACCACTTGTGGCTTTTCGGCTCCCAAGTTAAAATTCCATCAAAACCTTGCGCCAAAGCCGCGGCTTGAAACCCAGACGGCAATTTGTCTTCACGCGATTCCTGCGCCATCACCACAATTTTTCCCAATCGCGAATCCACAGCTTTCGCTTTTGGCGCTTTGGGGCCGTTAAGAATCTGAAAAAAATGATCAATTTTTTCCTTGCTTTCCGCCACTTTTTTGTCTTTCCTCAACTGATTGACGCGAGTCAAACAAGTATCTTTTAAATTATCCAAGGGTCTGACCAAGGCCTCTTCCAAATCATGATTTTTAAAAAATTCAAATAAATCCTCAATCGGCAAATCATTTTGTAAAAATAGCGCCGCGCCAAAAAGTGTTTTGTCGCTTCCAGCCCAAACTGTTTGCCAATTGATTTTAGCTCGCGTGCCTGTCGGCAAAGTATAGCTGTCCAGAGCGGTGGTGAATTGCATTAAACGATCCAAGGCCGTCTTTTCTTGATTATTCAAATGATCCAAAAGTCGCCCTTTGGAAAAACTTTGATAAATTATTTCCGCGGCGCTTGACTTGCGCGAAGACGATCCGCCGTGGTGGTCAAAATACAATTCATCGCCTTTCATCCAAGCCCCTTGCAAACGCGGAGAAATATCCAAATGTATTCCGCCTTTAGCCGGTTGCTTGTCATAATCAATATAACTGGTTTTTTCAAGATATTTCTTTTCTTCTTCTCCGGCGTCTTGACCTTCAAAACCCAGAATTTTATTAAACAAAAACAAACTGGCGTTGCTGTCAAGGTTGGCGCGATATTCTTCACTGCCGTCCACGGTTTTAGTACTGCCGCGCACTACCAATCCGCCTGGGAATTTTTTCATCAAACCGCGGCGCACGCCAACCAAACGTTCTTTCATTTCGGTCAATACTTCTATGTGGGCTTGTTTAATTTTATCAAAATCACTTACAAAGTCATGCTGGCCGTTATTAGACACTTTTTTATAAATCGCCCGCACTTGCGCTTCTGGAGTATCATATCCTAAAGCTTCATAAATCTTTTTGAACCCGGCTAACCGCAGTTTGGCCTCTTCCAGAGCTTTCTTTAATTCTTGTTCATTAATAAAAACATTCTGATCATTTTTGGTTGATAGAATTCTCAACATTTCGTCCAAACAAGTCCACGGATGATCTTTTTCTTTTTGAATAAATCGCTCAACCGCTTCTTTTTGTTCTTTTGTCACTTGATCGCGCAAAGATGACTTTTTCCAAAGTTCAATATTTTTTTCTCTTTTTGGTTGACTGACTGTTTCTAGCGGTGCGGCTTTAGGCTGTTCTTCCACTTTATTTGAAAATCCCATAGCTTGAACTAATTTTTCAGCATCAGCTTCATCAAATGGACGACTTTGCGGACGGGCCGCTTCTTTTGCAATTAAAAAATCTTTATATGGCACTTCTTTTGGCGACGGCATAGCTTCTGTCTCTACTTGTGATTGTGTTGGAGGTTCCGGTTGAGGAGCAACTTCCGGCACAACTGAAACAATCACCTGCACATCAGCTTGCGCGGCGACTTCGGCCTCTGATTGACGCGGCTTGCGTTTCTTTTTTAAAGCACCTTCTTTTTTCTTTTTCCAAGCATTTTTCTTTCCTTCGCTGTCTTCAAAAGTATCATCTGTTGCTTTCATGGCAGCTAACTCCACTTCTAACTTTGCCTTAAAATCATCGTGGCCGCCTCCATCAATTTTGTCTGATTTGGAAGGCATAAATTAAAATAAAATTAACAAATTATTATAACACAAAAATTCACTTTTGTCAAGCTGTGGCAGGTTTAACTTGAGCCATAATTTCAGCCGCCTCTTTTTTAAAACCAGCTACCTCATCAGCCACTAATTGATCAAAATTAGGAAGTTTAGCGCGGAAAAAATCCAAAGCCGCGCCAGCATCGGCGTCTTTTGTTTTGAGTAATTTCTCATACTCTATTTTGGCCGCCTCGCTCATTGAATCAATCGCTCTGATTAACACCCTTTTGAAAATAATGTCCCCAATTTTCAATAGCATCTGTTCTTGTTTGTCAGTTGGCAAATCACGCAGACCCAAAGACGGCAAAATATTTTTATAAAGATACGATAAATTGTTAGGCATAATTTAAAATTAAAATATTTTTTTACTTCGCATACTTCCCGGCCACCCAAATCATTCCCAAAAGTCCGCCGACAAGCAAGCCCAAAAATCCATTCATCACAAAATTCGGCTTGACCGGCCAGCGCGACAAAATCGGCGTGTCCACAATTTTAATATCAACGTTTCCGCCGGTGTATTCAAACCCTTGCGTTTGTAAAGTGTAGGCAATGGCACTCGCCCAATTTTTGGCCTGTTCTTTGTCCTGATGAAAAACAGTAATACCCAACAACGCGGTGCCACTCAACACCTCGGGTGCCACTGTTTTTTCCCAAAGTTTGCGTTTCTGAATTTCCGAAGCATTGTTAAAAGAAGACAAATCCAAACTGAATCCGGCGCGCGTCACGCGATCAAAAAAACTGGTGGTATAGACAATCTGCGCCAAATTCTCGCTGATNNCGCGCGAGTATTTTATTTCCACCTGCGTGCCCGGTAGATAATCTGCCAAAATATCCGGCAAAGAACGCAATGGCGTGATATTTTCATTATTGATTGAAACAAGCAAATCCCCGATTTTCAGTCCCAAAGGCAAAAGCGGACTGTTTTTTTCCAAATTTGTTATTTTAACGCCCGAGTCCTGTTTTTTAGACAAACCAATCAAAGCGCCTGCCTCAACAAAATGCGCGCCCAAATATACTCGCTCAATCTCTTTTGATTTTACCACACTTTTAAGAGCTGAATCAATTAAAGACGCGCGAACAAAAACATTTTCACCAATTAAAACACCGGCAATCTCGCCTTTGGATGTAACCACTGGCGTTCCAAACATTTTTTTCTCAAACGACTTATTCAACAAACCAAAACGATATAGCCGCTCGGAAGATTTGTAATAATCACTTTTGGCTTTGGCATGAAAATAATTGTTCAAAAGAATCTCAGACTGCTCCATTCCAGCGTTGACTGAAGGAACAAAAAGCGTGGCTCCTGTGTCATAATAATCATTTAAAACAAACGGCAAAGAATTGGAATTGCCTCCTTTGACTTTGACCAAAGCAATATCAGAAATCGGATCAAAAACAATTGCTTCTATTTCCAAAACTTGATTATCAAACGATATTGCCGCCAATTCATTTTTATTCATTTTTCCAATGGCTGAACGCGCCGTAGCAAGCCATCCATCAGATGTAACAAAAAATCCAACTCCCATAGCGTCTTCCGGCCGCGGCACATTTTCTTTGCCAACCATAGCTGATTGACGATAAAAAGTAACTAAAGATCCTACTGACTTTTTAGCCAACACATCGCGCGGCAAAACACGGCCTGCTCCTGATTCCACACTGCGATTGCGACTGTTAATCGGACTATTCGGCCCCCATAGCCATTCGTCAAACGGCGAAGAATTTATCACCATTCCACCAACCGCTCCTGAAAAAAATCCAAACAAAACCGTTATTAAAAATGCCTTGGTGGCTGGCAGATGCCAAAACATTACGCCAATGCCTTTTTGACGAACTTCTTTTGGCAAATGCGGCGCGATGGCCGCGGTTATTTTTTTTGCTGACTTAAGAATATTCATATTAAATCCACCTAGCTATTCCTAAAACAATAATAATTAAAATTCCTGTCACAATACTCCACGACACAAAACGCTGACGATTGTATGTTCCAAGAATCCACGCCTGTCCCAAATATGCCAAATACAAAACTATTAAAGAAAAAACCAATCCTTTAGTTACAAAGCCCACCGGCCAAATGGCCACTGACCAAAAAAACTCCACTGCCAAAATACTCAAAATCAAACTGTGCTGATAACTTTTTTTCCAATCAATTTTGCGCAAAAAAAACATTTCCCAAAAAGCCAGAAAAAAGAATCCTGCCACTGCAATTAAAATCGGCCAAAAAACTTTGGCCAAAAAAGTCGCCCAGCCGAAAAAGAAAGATGAAAAAAGAAAAATTGACCAACTCAACATGGCTAAATTAATCTGTTCCAAACTTCCAACTGCGTAATTTTTATGATGTTTGACAAACAAAGGTAATGAAGACAAATCAAAATATAACAAAAAGCCGGAAAAAATAATTAACGCTTGGCGCATAGACGGCCTGTCAACCAATGGCAAAAAAAATGACAGGCCTACTGCGAAAAAAATAAAAGACAAACCCAAATAATGCATTGGCAATTTTTGTTGTTTCACGCGATAAAGCCAAAAAGCCAAAACCACAGTTGGCAAAATCCACGCCATCAAACCAAAAACCAATAAAAAAGCCGGATAATAATTTGCCAGCTCTGCAAAAATCAAAAACCAAACAACAGCTAAAAAAGAAAATATTCTCGACCAAAACATAATTAAATTTTGTTAAACCGCGCGATCAATCCCGCCTCATCCGCCTGTGCCTTTTCCCAATTGCCTGCCGTAAGATCCTCCCGCATTTTATCAATATCCAAAATCAGCAATAAATGTTTGTTTTGCCATTCGGAAGTGGTTTTCAATAATAATAATTCCTCACGGGTCTTTGATAAAAGATCAATCCATTGCCTATTTTCTGAATCTTTGGAAAAATCCAATTTGCTTCTTTCCAAAAGATAGTAATTAAAAATCCTCTGTATATCGCGGCGATAAGAATTACTGAAATTAATTATTGAAAAAGAAGAAACATTTTCCGATTGATCTGCTTTTGACAAAATTTTATCAAAACCATCACTTGCCACCAAAATAATAGCGGCCGTGCTCAAAACCAAAAGAGACACAAAAAGAAAGGTAATACGATCTAACTTTGGATGAATCATATATAGTTATTTTTTCTCGCGCGAATCCACCAAATCAGTCAAAACAATGCTCAAAACAGTTGCCACCGGAATTGAAAGCAACGCCCCAACTACTCCAAGCAAACGAAAACCAATTAAAAGTGAAAGAATGCTGACAATAGGATTTAATCCAACCGCTTTTTTCATGATTTTAGGCACGAGCAAATTATTTTCCAACTGCTGAATGACAATAAAAAGAATAGCTGTAAAAACCGGCAATGGCCAATCCCCTGTTTGCAAAAAAGCCAAAAGCACGGCGACCAATCCGGAAAAAATCGGGCCAGCATAAGGAATCATTTCAAAAATTCCGGCCATGACCGCCAAAAGCAACGCATATTGCACGCCGAGAATCAGCAATCCGGCGTAGGCCATGGCGCCTATAATCAAACCAAGCGTCAGAGTGCCACGTAACCAATCACCCAATTTTTCTTTTATCCGCGCCCACAACTGGCCAATATAATTTTGATATTCAGACGGAGCAATCGAACGAATGGCTTTTTTAAATCCATCTTCTTCCACCACCATGTAAAAAGCCATAACCAAAACCAAGACAAAAGAAAAAATCCAATCAAACACTCCAAAAATTGAACTGATCAATTTTTGAGCTGTCATCACGCTACCCTGCAAAGTGGCAGGCAATGTAGTTTGCAAATTTTCCCACAAACCGAAACGGACGGATAAAGTTTTGATGGCGGAAAAGCCGGTCATAATTTTTTCCCAATACCCGCTGAAATTCACACTCAATTGTGTCACTTGGCTGATAATAATCGGCACAAGTAAAACTAAAACCAAAGCCAATACTCCAAAAACCAAAATATATATTAAAAACACAGCCGCGCCTCGCCACATTCTTTTTTTGGCAAACCAATCAGCCAATGGATCAATTAAAGAAGCCAAAATAATGGCAATAAAAAGCAAAACCAATAAATCAAAAACCAAATAAGCAAAATAAAATAATAGGAACACCGCCGCAATTTTAATTAAAGTGGAAGTACTCACTCTGATGGTTGTTTTGTCCATAAATTTAAATACTTAAAATTATACTTCAATTATACCTCATCTTGAAAGATTGTGTCAAAAAAGATACAATAAGAGGGCCTGTCGCCGAATGTGCTTTTGTAACGATATTTTCAGATTTTGAGACAAAATTGTTGAATAAATTTTGAGGTTTAATTGAAAATTAAGCTGAAAAATTTTGAAACAATTTTGGCCAAAAGATGAAAATTGCAGTCAAAATGACATTCGGCGACAGGCCCTAACATTATGCCAAATCTAGCTATAAACAAACGCGCGTCGTTTGACTATGAAATCTTGGAAACAATGCAGGCGGGTTTGGTATTGACCGGCGCCGAGGTGAAAGCGATTCGCGATGGGCAGGTGAGCTTAAAAGCCGCATATATCACGCTTTCCAAAGGCGAGCCGTGGCTTATTAACGCGCATATTTCACCATATAAAAAAGCCGGTCAAATGAAGGGCTATGAACCAACCCAAAATCGCAAACTTCTGCTTAAAAAAAGCGAAATTAACCGTTTAGCCGGTCAAAAAGACCAAGGCCGCTTGACAATCATCCCCTTAAAGCTGTATACTAAACACCATCTGATTAAGCTCCAAATCGGCTTGGGCCGAGGCAGAAAAAAGTTTGACAAAAGAGAAGTAATAAAAAAACGCGATATTAATCGCGAAGTCAAACGAACGCTTGGGGATGCCGGGCTTTGATAAGAGGTCTTTGACAAGATATGCTGGCCGAGATTTGATTTTTGATCTCGTTAATCTTTAAGGATCAATTATACATGCCAATGTATTTACAAAAGTGAAGAACGCGATTGCTAACGCTTTCGTTGTTCCTTCATTTGCAATGGTCGCGGCTTAATAGCTCGCTACCCATCCAACGCGCCCAAGCTCAATAAGCGCGAAGGGTGTTATAAAATTGAGCTAGATCAAACTTGTTTCCTTACGAATTTGATTGAAAGGCACTGAGGATCGAAAAAAATATTTTTGTTTGATTTTGATATTTTTTTCTAAAACCAAATCAAACTACGCCTGTAGAAATATCTTGACTATCCTTTTAGACGGGGGTTCAACTCCCCCCATCTCCACCAATAAAAATTTTTGAAATGCGAATTTCACGATATCATTACAAAAGAAATCAAAATGTCTCGCCGGTTACTCGTTTTAAAGTGAACAGATTTATCACAGCGCCGGAAGTTCGGGCGATTGACGAGAACAACGAGCATTTGGGCGTGATGCCGACTGCGAAAGCAGTTGCGGCCGCTGAAGAGCGCGGGTTTGATTTGGTGGAGGTTGATCCGTCAGCAAATCCGCCGGTAGCTCGGTTCATTGACTACGGTCATTTCAAATACGAAAAAGAAAAGGAAATGAAAAAACAGAAACAGGCGTTAAAGCAAATTGAAATCAAAGGAATTCGCCTTTCCGTGCGCATCGGAGCTCATGATCTGGATATGCGCCGCACGCAGGCATTAAAATTTTTAAACGAAGGCAACAAAGTAAAAATTGAAATAATTTTAAGAGGACGCGAACGACAGCACGCTAATTTGGCTTTTCAAATGATCGTGGATTTCATCACTTCCATTCAAAAAGATCTGCCGGTTATCAAAGAACAGCCATCAATCATGCAAGGCGGAAAAATCAGCGCTTTAATCGCTAAAACCTCCGCAGAAAAATCCTAAACAAAATAATTATGCCAAAATTAAAAACACACAAAGCAACATCCAAGCGACTTAAAAAAACCAAAAATGGCAAATTTCTAAAACGCAAATGCGGACAGGATCATTTTAACGCCCGAGAATCAGGTAAAACCACCCGCAACAAACGACGCGATATTAGTTTTTCCAAAGTTTTTATCAATACATTAAAGGCGGCTATGCCGAATAATTGACGCCGAGCGTCATCCCGAGCAAAGCGAGGGATCTAATACATAATATATATGCGCATTAAACGAGGAAAAGATTATCTCAAACGGAGAAAAAACATCTTAAAACAAGTCAAGGGCTACCGCTGGGGCAGAAAAAGTAAAATCAAATTGGCTCGCGTGGCCATTTTGAAGGCCGGAGCGTACGCGTATCGAGATCGCCGCAATAAAAAACGCGAGATCAAAAAAGTGTGGCAAGTGCGAATCAATGCCGCCGCTCGCGAACTGGGCGATTCGTACAGCAAACTCCGCCACAAGTTGCGACTGGCTAATATCAAGTTGGATAAAAAGATTTTATCTGAACTTGCAACAAATTTCCCGGCAGTGTTCTCCAAGTTGACAGCATAAATTATCACAAAAATATCCCGACATAAGTCGGGATATTTTTTATCCACAAGCAAAACCCTTGAAATACTTTTTTGATGTGGTAGAATTATTCACATCAAGAGATTTAAAGATCCGCTACAGGTTTGGATGAGTGCTCTATGCTTACCCTCCTTTGCATAGAATGCCTCAGCCAAGCCTGCAGCGGATCTTTTATTTCAAAAAACGCGCCAAATGGCGTGTTCTTTGAATCGGGCCGGACGGGATTCGGACCCGCGATCTCCTCCGTGACAAGGAGGCGCGATAACCGGGCTACGCTACCGGCCCATTAGTAATCAAATACTATCAAATTGCTTAAAAAATATCAAGTTTTACGGTTGTAAAAAAGCGGCCGACAGAACGCGCGTTGGCAGGTTGGATAGGCCTGCGCGCCCTGTCGGACAAGTTACTAGGAGTTGATCGCGGTGGACGCGGAATCGGAGAAAGCCGAAGCAGAGGCCACTTCCATCTCTGCCCTCACGACCTTCGCAGTGGCAACGGTGTGATCAGTTTCTTCCTTGCGATCCTGAACGATACGGTCTTCGACCGCATTGCCCAAGACTCGCACGAACGACTGACGCGCTCGGAAAGTGTCTTGATCCACCCTACGACGAACCACTCCGGGTTTTCCCATCCCCACGACCTCTCTCGAACCTTGCATATCAGAACCCCCTTTTGGCTGATGTTCCTTTCAAGAAGCGCAGGACTTTCCATACGCTCCAGACCGGTCGCAAAGGCAGAACCCAGCCGACAATTCTATCTTTGCCTAACGCGTTAAGCACCGAGTTGCTGTCCACTTGACTGATTGGCCTAAGCCACCAGTTGCTCTTGAACCTGCCCATTTTCCTCCTTCTTGCGGCAGACCCAATTGAACAAAAACCAGAGATAGAAACCTCTGGTTGAATATTTTAGTATAAATGACGACAAATGTCAAACTGAAAGAGCCCGCCAGGTCTTTACAACTGTGTCAGGATTTAATGAAATACTATCAATTCCCGCCTTGACCAAAAACTCTGCAAACTCGGGATAATCACTTGGCGCTTGCCCGCAAATCCCAACTTTCACTTTATTTTCATGCGCCACTTTAATAACTTGGCTGATTAATGTTTTCACCGCCTCATTGCGTTCGTTGTAAATATGGCTTACCAATTGCGAATCCCTGTCAACTCCCAAAGTCAATTGCGTCAAATCATTGGAACCAATGGAAAAACCGTCAAAAATCTTCGCGAACTCACGCGCCAAAATCACATTGGAAGGAATCTCCACCATCATATATACTTGTAGCCCGTCCTTTCCTCTTGCCAAACCATGCTCATCCATTACTTTTAAAACCTTTTTTCCTTCTTCAACTGTGCGGCAAAATGGAATCATCACAATTAAATTTTTCAATCCCCACTCCTCGCGCGCTTTTTTCACTGCCACGCACTCCAAAGCAAACGCTTGTTTAAAATGCTCATCATAATATCGTGAAGCGCCGCGCCAGCCCATCATTGGATTGGCTTCTTTTGGTTCATACGCNNGCTGATAATGTTCCAATTCCCTCGGCCAATTTATCCACCAGATATTGTTTTTTGTCTTTATAGCCCAAAGTGATTTTCGCGATTTTTTCTTTAATCGCGCGCGGCTGTTTATCAAAATTAATCAAAGCCAGAGGATGGACTTTTATAAAATTGGAAAAAATAAATTCCTCACGAGCAAGTCCTACGCCGTCATTTGGCAAAAAAGAAAATTTCAATGCCTCATCCGGCGCGCCAACATTCATCATTATTTTCACCGGTGGCTTTTTCAAATTGGCAATCTCTTCTTTTTTTACAGTGAATGGAATCAGTCCGCTGTAGACAAAACCATTTTCACCCTCAGCGCAACTAACGGTAATTGGCTTGCCATTTTTAATCACAGCGCGCGCAGTGGATGTGCCCACCACGCAAGGCACGCCCAGTTCTCGTGAAACAATGGCCGCGTGAGATGTCTTGCCACCCTGCTCTGTAACAATAGCCGAAGCCAACCGCATTATCGGCTCCCAATCCGGGTCGGTAATACGAGCCACGAGCACCTCACCTTTTTTAAAAACTTTCAATTCATCGGGNNCCATCTTTGGCCCATTCAATATCTTGCGGCCGGCCGTAATATGTTTCAATTTGCATTCCCCACTTGGCCAATTGCAAGACCTCATTATCTGATAAAGAATAGATATGTTGCTCGGAAGCGGAAACTTTTTTCTGCACAGTTGCATTGGCATGACCATAGATCAATTTATTTTCCTTAGACCCAAGCTGGCGGCTGATAATAGATTTAAAACCTTTTTCCAATGTCGGCTTGAAAACCATAAACTGGTCTGGATTAACACGGCCTTTAACAATATTCTCGCCCAATCCCCAACTGGAATTGATCAAAACAACATTACGAAAACCCGACTCGGTGTCCAAAGTGAACATCACGCCGGATGAAGCCGTGTCAGAGCGCACCATTTTCTGCACGCCGGCGGAAAGAGCCACTTGCTCATGGCTAAAACCCTGATGCAAGCGATAGGAAATGGCGCGATCTGTAAAAAGTGAAGCGTAACATTTCTGCACCGCTTCCAGCAAATTCTTTTCGCCCTTAACATTTAAATATGATTCTTGCTGACCTGCAAAAGAGGCCTGCGGCAGATCTTCAGCTGTGGCTGACGAGCGCACTGCCACATCAGCTCCTCCCAACTTTTTATACGCCCCAATGATTTCCGCACTGATTTCAGCTGGCATTTTGGCAGTCAAAATCGCCGTACGAATTTTTTTGCCTACTGCCGCGAGTTTTTTTACATTTTCCACCGAATGTTTATTATGCAAAAGCTGTTTGATTAAAATGTCCAGTTTATTTTGTGATAAAAAATGACGAAAGGCATCAGCTGTGACAGCAAAACCATCAGGAACTTTGATTCCCTTCTGCGTCAAATTAGAATACATCTCGCCAAGCGAGGCATTTTTCCCGCCAACTGACGGAATGTCTTTGATTGAAATTTCACTAAATCGTTTTATGTACATATTTTTACCTCCACCAAATTCACTCCTCCCGCATGCCCGACCGGCTCGCCGGCGACAATAATAATTTTATCTCCTTTTTTCAATTCTTTTTTCTGTTTCAAATACGCGAGCGAGCGCTCCACTAATTCTTCAATGCTTTTGCACGGCGGCAAGATAAATGGCCGCACGCCCCAAGAAAGATTGAGTTGACGCTGAACNNCCGGCAGCTGTTTCATTGGAAAGCATAATAGCGTCGGTGTGATCCATTACGGCGTTGGCCACATCCGACACCTCAGCGCGCGTCGGACGCGGAGAATACGTCATGGAATCCAGCATTTGCGTAGCCACAATCACTGGCTTGGCCTTGGCCAAACATTTGGCAATAATTTTTTTTTGCCACAATGGCACATCTTCCGCCGGCATTTCAATACCCAAATCCCCGCGCGCAACCATTATGCCATCAGCCGCCTCAATTATTTCATCTATATTTTTAATCGCCTCGCCTTTTTCAATCTTCGCGATAATTTGCATTGACACTTGCTGTTTTTTATTTTTCTTTAAATAATCCTTAATTAAAAAACGCAAGTCCAAAATGTCTTTGGCCTCGCGTACAAAAGACAAAGCCACCAAATCAACTCCCTCGCCCAAAACAAATTTCAAATCATCTTTGTCTTTATCAGTAATGGCACTAATGGACAAACGGCAATCGGGAAAATTCAAACCCTTGTGAGATGTAAGCAATCCGCCGACTTTCACTTCGGCCTCAATCAGCGAGCCATGAATTTTTTTCACAATCAATTCAATGCGGCCGTCATTTAACAATATCCGAACGTCATTTTTCAAATCCTTTTCCAAGCCCGGGCAGGTAACGGGAATCTTTTCACCGCGATATTCTTCCAAAGATGTATCCAACGTCACTTTATCACCGGATTTCAAATTCAAACCCTTGTCAGGCAATTCCCCAACCCTAATCCGCGGGCCTTGCAAATCAGCTAAAATTGCCACAGGTTCACCAAACTTTTCCCCGGCAGAGCGGACATTTTTAATCAATGTGGCGTGATTTTCATGCGAACCGTGTGATAAATTCAAGCGCGCCACATTCATTCCGGCTTTGATAAGCGCGTCCAAAACAGCCGGTTTTTCCGAGGCCGGCCCAATGGTAGCGACAATTTTAGTGCGCTTGGACATACCTATATTATACAAAAAAATAGGAAACAGCACAAGGTAATTTCCTATTTTTTCACAAATAAAAATCTATTTCTTCTGCCCACCCAACATATCTTGCAATTCAGGCAAAAGCATATTCAAGCCGCCATTGGAGGAAGCGGAGCCGAAAAATTCTTTATAAAATTTCATGGTGTCTTTATAATACGGTTGCAAATAAATATATGCCAGAATCAGAGGCACGACAATAAATAACAATTTTAAAATAGACAAAATTCTTCCAAATATCATGCCGCGATGAATGGATTTTAAAAGTTTTGCATTTTCTTCCAAGGCATGCGTATTACGTTCTAAAATTTTTTGCATTTCTTGATCCGGCGGCATATTATTTTTTTTTCTTTTTAGCAATTGGTTTTTTTAAAAGATTTTCCAGCTCCTTTTTAAAAGTGCTCACATCTTCAAATTGGCGATAAACAGAAGCAAAACGAATGTAAGCGATTTTGTCAAAAACCCGCAAACGATTCATTACAATTTCTCCTATTTCACNNCCGTTTCTTTTAATTACCATCAAATCCAAAATTTCAATTTCTTCCAAAGTGGAAAAACGATATTGGCATTTACGGCTCACGCACTCGCGACGGCGACGGATACTCGTGCCCTCTTGGCTAAGCCGCGAATCAACCACTTTGGTGTCCTTATTATTACAAACCGGACAGCGCATAATTTATTACATCATTTTTTTTCTGATGAAAGCCGGTATTTCCAATTCTTCGTCAGCAGAAAGTTCTTCTTCCTCTGATTCTTCTTTTTTTAATGACTTTTTTTGAAATTGAGATCCAGCAGATGCGGATATTTTGTCTTCTTGTTTTTCTTCTTTGTCTTTACGAAAAATGGAACCGGCGGAAAAGAGAGATGATTTTAAACTAGGCGCTGGCGCTGTGTAGCTGGAATTTTCACGAAAAGCACTTTTGGTATAAGACGGCGCTGCTGATTCGCGATGATCAAACCCGGTGGCAATAACTGTGATTCTGATTTCATCTTTCAAATTATCATCAATCACCGAACCGAAAATCACCTTAGCGCCAGGGTCGGCATTACCGGTAATAACTTTGGCTGCCTCTGCCACTTCATGCATTCCCAAAGAACTGCTGCCGGTAATTGTGAAAAGTATACCCTTAGCCCCTTCAATGGAAAGATCCAAAAGAGGGCTCGCAATCGCTGCTTTAGCTGCCTCCACTGCTCTATTTTCACCAGAAGCCCTACCAATACCCATTAAGGCCGAGCCAGTATCTCTCATAATCGCCCGCACATCGGCAAAATCAACATTTATCAAACCCGGGGTCGTGATTACCTCGGACATGCCCTGCACGCCTTGGCGCAAAACATCATCAACAATTTGAAATGCATCCAAAAGCGAGGTCTTTTTTTCAATCAATTGTAAGACTCTATCATTTGGAATTGTAATAATGGAATCAACTTTGCTGGAAAGTTCAGCGTGCGCTTTTTCCGCGATGTCTTTTCTTTGCGCGCCTTCAAAAGCAAACGGCTTGGTAACTATACCAATAGTCAAAGCCCCACTGTTTTTCGCAATCTCCGCCACAATCGGCCCAGCTCCGGAACCAGTACCGCCACCAAGTCCGCAAGTAATAAAAACCATGTCAGCCCCTTTCAACGCCTCGCGAATTTCATTTTGATTTTCTTCAGCTGCTTTGCGTCCCATTTCAGGATCCATTCCGGCGCCAAGTCCGCGCGTAACTGTTTTTCCAATATGCACTTTGGTCTGTGCCTGCACGCAATGCAAGGCCTGCAAATCAGTATTTACTGCAATAAAATCAACACCGCGAATTTTTGATTGAATCATGCGATTCACAGCCGCTCCGCCTGCTCCCCCAACTCCGACCACTTTAATTTTGGCCAGTGTTTCAATGCTTGGTTTGACCTCGGGCATAAATTTTGTTGAACACATTGCCTGACTACAAAATGTGTTCAAAGTTTAATAATAAAAGAAGGTGATAATTCACCTTCTACTTTATCGCTTTTCGCACCTTTCTGTCAAGCAAAATGTGGATAAGTTATGGCATCATTGATTTCATCCATTTTTTCACCTTACCCATTGAGCCAAAACGAGAAATCAAATTCTCCAATTTGCCGGAACCGGATTGCGCGGACATTGCTCCCCAACGCACAAGTCCGATAGCAGACGCAAAAGACAAATCATTGATTTTATCAGTGACGCTGGTCAAATTCAAAGGATATCCTAAAGCAGCAGGTAAACGCAATTTCCGTTTTGCCAATTCCACAAGTCCCGGAAGTTTGGAGCCGCCACCTGTCAAAACAACACCCGCCGGCAACATTCCGCTTCGGCCAAGTTTTTTAAAAATATCATCAACTTTCATTAAAATTTCCTCCGCTCTGGCTTCAAGAATTTCACAAGCGTATTTACGAGAAATCACTTCATGCTCTGCTTCTCCCAAATCAAACAAATCCAACTCTTCTTTTTTGCCAATATCTTTTGGCAATGCGGAACCATAATCCAATTTTAATTTTTCAGCCACATCAATTGAAGTACGCAAACCAATAGCTATGTCAGTTGTAATATGTTCAGAGCCGATTGATAAAACAGCTATATCCAAAATATCCCCTTCTTCAAAAATCACCAAGCTCGTTGTGGCTCCACCCATATTTAAAACAGCCACGCCAAGTTCCTTCTGCCTCTCTGTCACCACTGCCTCGGCAGTTGCTAAAATTGACAAAACCAAATCATCAATATCCAATCCTGTGCGATAAACCGTTTTGGTTAAATTTTTTATTTGCGCGGAAAGCCCTTGAATAATTTGCGTATCCACCTCCAGCCGCACGCCGGTCATACCAATCGGATCTTTAATGCCCACTTGCCCATCCACAGTATAATTTTTAGGGATTACATGCAAAATTTCGTAATTCAAAGGAGTGGCCACAGTACGAGCGGCTTCAATCGCACGATCAACATCTTCTTCTGAAATTTCACCATCGGGCTTGGACACTGCTATAACACCCTTGCTTTCCTCGGAAATAATATGGCTTCCGGAAATTCCCACCCAAGCCGATTTGATCGGAAGGCCTGTCATGCGTTCGGCTCTTTCCAAACACGAAGAAATTGAAGACACTACATCTTCAATACTTGTCACTACTCCTTTATGCACGCCTTCAGACGGCGCTTCAGCGGCCGCGATAATATGTAATTCGGTTTTTTCTCCGGACGGCACCAATTGCCCCACTGCCAAACGCACAGCTGTTGAACCAACATCCAATCCGACTATAATTTCTTGATGAGACGCTTTACGACCGAACATAAGGAATAAAAATTATCAAACCGATTATTAACGCTGTAAAAGATGCAATAAATACTGCAGCGGCCATTATGTCTTTAACCGCTTCCACCCCCAAATGCACGCGCGGTTTTAAAATATCCACAATTCTTTCCAAAATACTATTTATCAATTCTAGCACTAAAACCCAACTCATTACAAGAATCAATGCGACTTTTTCCCAATTTTTTGTTGGAAAAATAAACATTACAACAACCACAACCGCAGCAGCGGCAACTTGCACTCGAAAACTTTGCTCTTCTTTGAAAATCAAACCAAGCCCCTTGATGGCATAACCAAAACTGCGAATCATCTTGCGAAAATGGAACATATTTTTTCAATAATCTCCTCCTGCAACTTAAACATTTTCTTTTCTTCTGATTTTGATTTCTCATGGTCAAATCCAGCCAAATGCAAAATCCCGTGTGTCAACAATCGAGTCAATTCTTGTTTCAACAATGTGCTATATTTTTTTGCCTGTCGCTTGGCTTGCGGCAAACAAATTATTACTTCGCCCAAAAAATCTTTATCGTTCCAATCGCCAAAAGATAAAACATCAGTCACTTTATTTTTTTTGCGGTAAATTTTATTCAATTCCTGAATTTTTTTATCTGTTACCAAAACAATGGAAATGTCTTTTTTAATGGCCAACTTTTTCAAACAATAATCCGCCACTTTTTTTAAAAAAAAATCGAGCGAGGCAGAGGTGGTTTGATTGTTGATTTCTATCATAAAGCAGTGCTCGTGGCCGTGCTGGTCGCGGCAACTCCGCCAAAAGGTAAATCCGCGAATCCGCCTTGAGGCCGAAAACTGTTAATCATCATTTCAAAAGTGCCTAAAAAGTTTACTTCCGTTTTTAGCCCAATATTATAATTAATGGCAAAAATCTTGTCTTCAAAAGAAATATACGCCACCAAACCATCAGGGCTTTTCACTCCTTCCAATTTGTCTTTGGTTGTAAAATGCTCCAACTGCGACGCGTCCACGCCTGGTGATTGTCCCAAATACCACGCCTCGGCAGTCATTTTCAAAGGATTATCTTCCACCAAAACCTCCGCAAACTCGCCGGATGCGGCAGTGAACATCACATCTTTATTATTCGGATCCAATGATTGCGCGGCCCAATCACCAGGATAAAAAATTGAATAAGTGAATACCAAATTTTGATAAATTTTCACCTTGCCTGAATCAAACAAACGCACGGGTTTAAAACCGATTGGATTGTACAAATTTTGAATTTCCAAAGTATCCAAAAATCCGTCGCTGTCAGTGTCAGGCAAAGCCGGATCAGTGCCATAAATTTTTTCTTCCTCATCAGTCAGGCCGTCATTATCTGTGTCAATGGTTTTGGTGTAATTTTTAAATGGAAAAATAATGGAAAAAGGCGGTTGGATTGGGGTGGATGTTGCCACCGGTGGAGCGACTTCTTCAGTGGAAGTTGCAACTTCAACCGGAGCTGGCGGAGTTGGTGCCGGCTGAACAAGAGGCGTTGGCTTGGGCGCGAATTGTTGACGCGCGATGTTTGCTTGGCGAATATAATAATAAGCAACGCCGCTAATAATTATCACAAAAACAACAATGCCGGCTATTACAATGAATTTTGGCGTTTTGAAAAAAGCTGGTTGCGGCATGCCTGGCAGTGTTCGTGCTGGCACCGGCTTTGTTGGTGAAACAGCTACTGAAGCACCAAAAGAATTGGTCTGTGCCATCGACGGCGCAGGCCTTTTCACTCCCCCGTAAAATTCATCGGGGATTATGTGAATTTCTGTTTCGTTATCTGCCATAAATTATTTTGGAAGCTCCAATAATTTTCCCCCTCCATTTGGATTAAAACCGTTTTTTACCTCTTGTCCATCATTATAACCATCGCCATCAGTGTCAGGATTTAAAGGATTGGTTTTCCAAAGCGTAATTTCTTCATAATCGCTCAATCCATCGGTATCAGTGTCAGGCACTTGCGCGTTGGTGCCGGCTGTTGCCTCTTCTGTATCAGTCAAGCCATCATTATCAGTGTCCGCTGTTGGCTCAACAGTAATAACCGGAGCTGATACTTCGACAGGTGGTGTTACCACTTCAGGCACTGGCACAACCTCCGACTCTGCAGGCGGAGGAATAATTTCCGGCTGAGTGACTGGAGCTGTCACTGGCGCGACTACAGGTGCTTTCTTTGGTAATCTAACAACAACCCAGATTACTCCAACAATCAATGCAACAACAACCACGCCAACAATAACAAAAATAAATCCTTTCTTACTCAAAAGCGGCTGAGAAATTTCCGCTCTTGGCTCCAATGGCGGAATTTCCGACGGCGGTTCGGACAATTCGTCGTTGGTTTTAGCCACCGGCTTTAATTTATTATTGGCCAGAGCGGATTTTAATTCGCCCGGCTCAATCACGCCGTCCATCGGCGCTAAAATGTCTTCTGGTTCGTTTGAATTTTGCGGTTGTGTTTCATCAAACATATATGTTTTCAAAAATTATTATGGTTTTGTTTTTGTTATTACTTGTTGACAGCCAAAGGCGCAATAGGTGCAAGTTGGCGCATTGGTAATTGGCGCGCAGACCACGCCATTATTTTTCCCATCATCGCACACCTCGCCCGCTTCTATTTTACCATTTCCGCAGGAAGATGGGGAGGGCGCAACCGGCGGTTTTTCAGTTGGAAGACAAGTGACATCAAAAGTGGCAAAATATTGCAAATCAACATCTTCATTTTCCCAATAGCAACTCTTATTATTATCTGTATAAGATAATTCATTTATTGGGGCAACATTAGCGGTCGTGGTGGCATCTTGAAAATATGGATTCTTGGCGCTGTTAATAAATTTTATGTATTTCTTTTCTCCTGTAACTTCGCAATATTTCTTGCCGGATTTTTTGTCACCACATTTAATGTTACAATCACTTACGGTTGAACATGTCAAAGAAGTATCGTTGCTACATTCGTTTTTGTATTTTTTACACTTATCATTCCCCCATGAATCCTTTCCCATTTCCAAACAAGTTAATGTTGGTTGACAAAACACATCCTTCCAACAGTCATTGTCTTCCTCGCAATAAAGACCTTTCTGCGGCCCTGCGGAGCAAGTACCCACTTGACAAGACGCACTTTTCTCACACTGTTCATACGGCACCTCTTGACCAGCAACCCATGAGGCCTTTTTAGTTTGATTCACTACTCCATCCCCGCAATAATCCCAATTTTGGCAATCCCAAGAACAAGATAAATCTTTTTGCGCGTTATATTTCTCGCCGCTTGATAAACAAATTCCGTTAGAACCGCATGGGTTCGACTGGTTGCACCCAACATTATTATTCAAACTGCACCACCCGGCATAACCCCATTTAGTGGTATACGACGCATCACACGCTTCCTTGCCAGCAGTGAATTTACCATCACCGCAAAATTCAGCCGATGTCCCCAAGCAATCCGTCTTGCAATACCCATACTTCCCATTATTCTTTCCATCATCGCACGCTTCCACAGCCTGCTTTACGCCGTCGCCACATTGGCCTTGCGGAACGCATGCGCCAATATTTTCCCAGTTGCTACAATCCATTTCACATTTCTGCGACTGTTTGCCAGGATAACCAGCAATTGAACAATCAAGATATTGTTGCGCATTAATTTCGCAAACTTCTCCAATACCTACAATCCCATCACCACATTTATTGCTAGTTCCCTCCACTACATTATTACAATTATCACTTATCTGGTAATTCAAGTCGCACGAACTAATCGCACAATCATTATCTGACGCGCAAATTTTATTATCAGCGACGCAACGCTTGACTGTCGCCGCGCAAACACCAAAACTACAATCAGAATCTTTCAAACAAGCATCATCATTATTTGCGCACTTGCCTGAAGTTATTTGACAATTATTTGATTCACACGGCGGCACTGGTTTTAAATCAACCAATTTTTTATTCCAAACATACTGCGTTAGCTCAAAATCCGCCTTCAAATTCGCTTCAGTGCCTCCAATGGTCTCATATTGATACACCTGCGAGCCAGCTGGACAAACAAAAGTAGAATTGACGGCATTCCAGCAGGTCTCGGAATCAAACGGGTCAGCGCAACCGTTAAATCCATTCAACGGATCAATTGGCAAGGTGTAACCAACTAAATTGCCCAGCACCCCTTGCCAGGATTTCCATTTGCTGTTGGTGTAGGCTGGCAGATAAGTGCCCAATTGCGGATTTTCCGTCAACTTTGGATATTCGCCTTTTTTGCCATAATAATCCCAAAGTTCATCAGCAATCAATTTCAAATCCTGCAAGCGCGTGTAATCACGATACATTTTTGCGACAATTTCTTTATCATCAACATTGACATTAAAAGTAAAGTTGCTTAATAACTGGTTGACGATATTCAATGTTTCCGCAGTCGGATTGTCGCTGAAAGAAAATACATAGATATTAGAATATAGGGTGTTGCCGGACAAATTTACGCCATCAATATAATAAGTGCGGCCTTCTTGCAGGGCTTTGTATGGCCCAACTGTCGCTGGCGCAGGCGCGCCGGTTAATTTTTGGTTCTTATTATACCATTCCATCAACGGCAAATGGTCAGCATTGGAATAAACGCGCAGGCCGATGCTGTTTTTATTCGCCGGCGCGAAAGAAGCAAAAAATTCTTTGAAAATTCCTGTGCCGTCGGCAACTAGAGACGCGCCAATTTGGTGAGTTAACACAGTCGGTGTATTTAATGCGGGTAAGTCATCAGTGGGGTCATTTGGCTTGCCCGCGTCGCGGCAATACATTAATTTAAAATTAGTCCAACCCTGCCCCGCTGGCACGACATTACCATTGCCATCGGCATCCACATAACCTAATCCATATTTAATATCCATTATTGTACTGGGCCACGGATTTTCACAGATAAATACCTGCACAGTGCTCGTGGCGCTAAACACTTTGTCTTTAGTGTTTGACGTACCTTGGTCAGCCAAAATTTTGGCATTGACGCCAATATCAGCCAAGCCATTTTTAGCCGGCACAGCCACAGCCGTTGTTATTTCCACGCCGACGGCCGGATTTATTGTTACAATACTCTGGTCGCTGCTGGTCCAATTATACTGCCATTTGTACTGGTCTAATGACTGAATTTCTTGATTAACACTATCAACACCCGGTGTTTTATAATACGCGTGAGCTGAAAAAATCTTGTCTTTATCGCCTGTTTCAACTCCATCGGCTTCCAAGTCGTCTTTGATGGTATTGAACAGCCAGGCCGCTGGCTCTACTTTGACATTGTCTATTTTGCAAAGTTCTTTTTTAGTCGTGAAAGAAAATTCCGGCTGATTTTTAGCCACACTGACGCCGTATAAATTTTTAACGTCTTTAGTAATAATAATTTTGTATGTTTTCTCGCCAGCCAATGGTTTTTCCAAAAGCAATGAAACCTTAGTACTGCCATTGACCGTGCCGCTCACGGCAATTTTGTATTTCACGCCTCCAGCGCAATAGGTCTGCGCCTGAACCGGTCGGCCCGACAAAACATTAAACCAATTGCTGACTTTTTTCCAAAAACCCTTGACCGGTTCTTGCGCCACTTGATAAGTTTTTTCCGGGCATGGAGATGTTCCATTATCCTCGGCTAAAATAATATTATATGCGCCCAAAGTACTGCTGGTAAAAGTGGAAGTGGCCATTGCTTGAGTGAAATCCACGGTAATGGCAGTATTGGGACAGACATTCATATTCACCATTGGCTGGGTTTTAACCGCGCGCGGCCGTTCATAACAACACGAATTGGAACCAATGCCGACATTGGGGTTAACACCGCCGTTTGGCAAAGGACAATCAGCGTCAGTTGGGGAAAATCCGCATTGAAGAATAAAATCAGCCAATGGAGCGCTAATCTTGCCTTCGGCTACTGTGGAAATTTGCGTTTTTTGCTGTTTGGTGGCTGCGTCAACATCGCCCTTGCCAACAGCTGTGGATGATGCCAAAGCATTAAATAAACCATGTGTTGGATCAAAAGCGTCTTGCGAAATTTTAGCGACTTTTGTATCAACGGCAGACCAAGCCCAATTATATGTATTAGATACAAGCATCTGGCCTGTAGCTGAACACTCATCCGGAGAACCAAAAGGCAAAGCCAAATAATCAGCATAATCGCCAATCCAATAAACAATGGATGAAGCCGGGAATATATTCACATGGTCTAGCGCGCAATTGCTTGGGTCATTTTTAACTTTGAAACCCCAAGGATGTTTGGAACTTTCATCCAATTCACTGCCACCAATGCTTTTGATTCCGTTATTAAATGATACTTCATACCAATAACCAGGGGACAAAAAAGCGTTGGCGGCGAATTTAAAAATAAATTCTTGAGAATTTTTATTGGTTGTTTCGGCCGACAACATCTGCCATTGACCGCCAACGCATTTTGCCGCGTTAAAAATTTCACCATTGCCGCATTCTCTTAATTTAACTTTTTTGTCAAAACTGGCCGCATCCATATCCATGTCAAACAGCGCGCCAATCGCGGCATTGGGGCAGGCTGTTTCGCACTTAGGCCACCAATCAATAATTTTTGGTTTATTCGGAGAAATATGCAAAACCGCGCTGTCTTCTACTTCATTATTACTACTTACTGTTTTGGCCCAAACTTTTTCTCCAACAACTGGCGTCTCTTTATTTTTAGTAATCAAACTCTGTTTTGGTTTGCCTTTCAAAACTCCGGCAGCGGCTTCTTGATCATTTGACACTTTAGCGTAAATGCTTGGGTCAGAATCATCAGATGGAGCGTCTCCGGCATTCCAGCGCCAATCATAAGCCGAGGCATTGATTGACCAGCATTTGTTTTCAGCGGAAATCGCCGTAACATTGTATAAATCTTTGTAAACTTCATTAAACTTTTTGGCAATAAATGGATCCGGACTAACTATTGCCTTACCTAATTTGCACAATTCAGAACTGTCAATAGTTTTAAATTTAAAACAATACGCGGCCTTTTTGCCAGCCGGATCAACACAAGTTCCTGGCGCGGCCGGCAACATCTTGGCGGCAGACAGCGGCGCCTCTAAAACCTCACTTTTTATATCGGTCGTCAAAGTTACGCGATACCATTGATTTTGATCCAGCAATCCATTGTTGACAGTTGGTTTAAATGTCAATGTATCCTGAATACCGCCGATCACCGACTCATCGCCGGTTTTATCCAGCCATTCATTTAATAGGGCGATGTCGGAAAGATTATAGTTAATCGCTCCTGGAACCGGCGTAGGATTGGCACAAGCCGCGTCATCGCAGGCCTCAACAATCATAGAGNNCCCCGCAGACATCAACTTCTTTTTTGCCTTTGTTTTTAATTTCTTCCTGACAATTTTGCACTTTGAAATTCAACGAATTACTGTCTATTGGAAAAAACGCAGCAGCCGGAGCTGGAGGATCATCGCCTAAAACAGTTACTTTCACTTGCCCACTTTTGGCATTTCCCGGAATCATGGCTTTTATTATTTTATCAGTCCAAGAAGAAAAAATCGCGAAAGTGCCTGCTGGAGAAAAATCAACTTTCCCCTCTTTTTTCCCAGCAGGTTCAAATCCTTCGCCGTACAAAGTGATTGGCTGTCCGGCTGGCCCGTTGTTGGGTTCAATTTTACAAAGATTGATTTGTTTTTTATCAGAATCAATTTTAAAATTAATAGAATTATCGCTAACAACGCCTTCATTATCAAATACTTTAATAATGGCATTGCCATTGGTCAAAGCATCTGTCGATGGCACCTTGGCCACAATCTGCGTGTCCAACCAACCATTACCGCATTCTTTAATAGACAATGGTTCGGCTTTGTAAGTAGCGCCATTTTTGTAAAAAATCACTTCACCTGTCGCTTGGCCGAAATTACTGCCGTAAATGGTAACATAGCCGCCCTTTGGCCCGGTGGCTGGATCAATATAATCAATATGCGGCCCATTTACCGCAGGCGTAACCTCAAACGGCACGGAGTTACTGAAAATCCCTCCCACTATTGTTTTAACAGTTAACTTTTGCGCAGGCAAAGTTGGCGGTACCTGCGCGGCGATTGACGCGTCAGTCCACCCGCCCTGATTTACAAAAATCATTGCGTCAACATCACCAAATTTTATTTTACTCGTACCCTGTGCCGCGCCAAAATTTATGCCGCTAACATCCACTTTTTTCTTGGCATCTTGTTTTTGAGGATTAATTCCGCAAATTCCCGGCTTCACTTTGTTATTTATTACAAAAACTTGATCTGTTGGAAAAACCGGACCAAAATCATCATTTGTGCTGTCTGTGTGGGCTTTGTCATCAACATCAGTGGAATCAGTGGAAATTACTTTAATTGGACCGCTTTTCGCTCCGTCCGGAACTTGCGCGACTATAAAATCATCCTGCCAACTGGTTTTGCCCAAACAAGAAACAATCGTGGCTGTTTTGTCATCGGCAGCAGTGGCAGTGTTACCTAAAAAAACCACAAACCCTTCGCCTACTTTCCATGTACCAAAATTTTCACCAAAAATACTGATATAATTTCCAACAGCGCCATCTTTTGGTTCAACATTGGTAATTTTTGTTTTTACAGCGCAGATTTTGGCAGGCAAATCACAATAGCCACTCGCGCAATCGGCATTAACATTGCAACCGGATCCAGCGCACGCTCCACAACTTGGTCCGCAATCAGCTCCAATCTCGTCAGTATTTTCTGTCTTTACTTTGTCAAAACAATAAGTTGGCAAAACATTCACATCCTGCTGAACTTTGGTGCTGTGTCCGGCCAAATCCTTTACCTCTACGCTCAACTGCCAAGTTTCTTTTTTTGTTTTATCTGTTAATTGCGGAATAAAATTTTCGTATTTCAGCTGGTCGGCATTGACTGATAAAGGATAAGGATCAAAATTCAAATTGAAGAAAGGAACTTGTTCTTTACTACTGTGAAATATCGCCCCCTGTAATCCTGTGTCATCGCTCGCCGTCGCGCTCACGGTTGTTTTCACATCGGTTGGTAAATTGGCATTATTGCCAGGCAAAACCATAGTGGCTTGTGGCGGCGTGTTGTCAAACTTTTCTCCGGAAGTGAAATAGAAAGTACAAGTATGATGATTGGCACTACATTCCAAATTTTTGGCCAGAAGCCCTGAAATCTGTAACTCTTTGATATTTGGACTTAAAGTAACTTTGTAAGTGGTGTTTTTTTCAAAACAAACATT